>CANHCD010000036.1 GCA_947458795.1 Cyclobacteriaceae bacterium
CTATTTTAATAAGTCTGTCTACAGGTAAAGTATACCCATAAACAACCTCTTTCTCAGGTTAATCTTTTTTGCCTTACATCACTTCAAAGAACTTTTTTTCCAACGAATTTGGAAAATAGCGAGACCCTGGTCCCAAATGCGAGTGCAAAGATCGGATTTAGTTTCTTCTTTACAAAACCCAGTCTTGAAAAAAATAGAAAAATCACGAAATCAACACTCAAAACTTCCCGACTCCCAAGACATATTCTTGAACGGGAGTGCAAACATAGCGCACCCAAATAGATTACGCAAGAATTTCAGCAACAAAAATCGTAATCTTTCCCTAGGTGAGAATTTATCCACTAAAAATCAGGACTTTCCTTTTTTATATAAGGGTACCGTACTGCAAGGCTCCCCAAACATCAAGCTCTTCGCCTCTCGCTGGATTAAGGACACCAATCGCCCATAAGCAAAAAGCGGAATAGCCACCTTGCTGCATCCTTTTACCACTACCGTACGGTCCTTAAAGGTCTCCAAGGGGAGCTTAGATAGGGTATCCTCCACGATGTACTGCTCCAAAGCCACCAAATCCCCAACACAATAGCCCTTGGCCACACCCTCCAAATAGGTGCAAACGAGCATAAATGCCCAGGTAGGCACAATCGCATCCGCACTACAGGTAACTGCCACCCACTTGCCCTGATAGGAATTCCAATCCATGGATTTCAAGGCAGCACGAAACTCCTTTTCACGGAGCACCAAGCCCTGCTCCAAATAATTCGAGAGATCAAAACCCATGCGCTCCTCCTGCGGATAGAATTCCTCCATATTTAAGGATACGATGGCACTGGCAGCAACTCGATTGATTAACTCGCTCATGGCTTTAGTAAGGGATTCTTAGTGGATTGTAATGCCTTAAACTCTTTTAAATAGTTGGGTACAAAATAGGCAAGGTCCTCCCATTCTTTGCGAACATATTTTTCAGATGCCAATACCCCCATGTTTTTTGCTGAAAGGGAAATCGCCAAATCGGCAATAAACAACGCATTAGCACTCTTAACTTCCTCTTTCACTTTCTCCACTCCATCACCCACAAAATACACCCTTCCCTTTTCTAAAATTGAAGCAAAGACTCCTTCCTCCAAAACCACCGCCTCAATGGGACTGAGCTCTTGAAGTGAATCCCCGAAGGTTTGCGTGTACACTTCCTTTCTTCGCGCATCTAAAACAGCCACCACATAGTCGCCAGGAGCTACCTGCTGGCTTGCTGCCATGGCTTGCAAGGTATTGATGCCAATCAACGGGATCTCCAAGGCATAGGCAATCCCTTTGGCAGTGGAAACTCCAATGCGTAGTCCCGTGTAAGATCCCGGTCCTTGAGAAACGGCTACTGCATCCAAATCAGCAAAGCTTAGCCCTGCTTTTTCAAATAATTCATCTACCAATAGCAAGAGCTTTTCAGCATGGGCTCCAGGCTCTTTAATTTCAGCCAAAGCAATCAACTCCCCTTGTTCATGTATCGCCACCGAACAAATGGATGTTGAAGTTTCTATGGATAAAATACGAGCCATCCCAAGTTATTTACTAGATCCTGCCAAGGCCTTGGTCATCCGAGCCGGCGAAGCAAAGTATTCTTTGGCCAATTCAATCACAGGATCCCCTTGAAGACTTGCCTCAATCATCCCCTCCTGAAAATAATATCGGGATACAATTTCTTCACTGAGGATCTTCTTGATTTCTTTTTTATGGGTGTCCAAGTCATTCTCCTTACTATGGTTGACCTTGGCCTTAATTTGTTCCAACTGATCTTTGACCGTTTCAAAATAAGGCTCCTTTGCCAAATATTTTTCCATGTCCTGAACAGACTTCTCGGTGTAGGTAGTGTAATCGTACTCCTTGCCCACCAAGAACTTCTTGAAATCGGCATATAACTCCTCAGTCACTTGGAAGGTACTAGGACTCGATAGCTTCGGGTGCTTGTAAAAATACTGGGTTGCAAAATCAAATACATGATTGCCAGCCACCAAGGTGTAAGAAATAGGTGCATAAGACCCCTCCTTTACCTTTTCGTCAGGCTCTATCCCTGCACCATCCAAGACTACCCTTCCGTTGGCAGTCTTGAAAGCCTTTCTCAAGGAGTCTGGAACAGTTCCAGCCGAGCCATCCTCCCGCGATTTGGCATAGTCAATCGCTTGAATACAACGCCCACTTGGGATGTAGTACTTGGCTGTAGTGATCTTTATTTGGGTATTGAAACTTAAAGGTAGCGTCGTTTGCACCAAGCCTTTACCAAAGGACTTCTGCCCAAGCAACACGGCCCGGTCGTAATCTTGAAGCGCACCTGCCACAATCTCGGCCGCAGAAGCACTTCGCTCGTTGATCAACACAATTACCCCGATTTCTTTGTCTACAGGTGTCTTGGTAGTTTTATACGTATAGTTGACCTGCTGCAACTTGCCAATGGTCTTCACCACCTCCTTGCCCTTTGGAATAAATAGGTTGACAATCTCTACCGCCTCATTGATCAATCCACCTGGATTGTCTCTTAAGTCCAAGACAATTTGGATTGCTCCTTGGGCCTTTAGGTTTACCAAGGCATTCCGCACCTCCGCAGATGCGTTGGTAGTAAAATCGGAAAGTTTGATGTAGCCCGTTTTCTCATCCAATTTCCCATAAAAGGGAACATTTTTTAAGCTGATTTTCTTTCGATTCAAGGAAAATTGCAGTGTGTCCTCTCCTCGTTTTACGGTCACCGTCACACCAGTATTTGCAGGCCCTTTCAACAATTCGGAAACCTCAGAAGTAGATTTTTTCTGAACAGCAACACTGTCCACTTTCAAAAGTAGGTCGCCAATTCGAATCCCAGCATTTTGAGCCGGAAATCCCGTGTAGGGCATCAGCACGATATTCCCTTCCCCTCTATTGCCAATCAAGGCTCCTACTCCCGCATACTCTCCCGTCGTAAGCATTCGAAAATCATCCGACTCCTCTTCAGGAATGTATTCAGTGTAGGGATCCAACTCTTCCAACATGGCCTGAATTCCCACCGTCAACAACTGCTCGGGATCAATTTGATCTACATAGTAGGTGTCTAACTCTCGAATTAGCGAAGCGAAAATGTCAATGCTCTTGGCAATGGCAAAAAGCCGGTCATTCTTTGCTTGGAAAGCTACGATCCCCCCCAATACTAAAAGGGCAGAAAGCCAAAGCACTACCGGACGCTTAATTTTTTGAATCATGTTTCCCTAAATTTTTAGACAATTCATTTGGTAATTTTTGAAGCACCAACTTCATTTTTGGTTCAAGCTCTCCAAAACTCATTCTTGCCTCTCCCACAAACACAAAGCCGAGTAGCAGTCCGGTCGGAGGAAGCAGTGCTTTATTGAGCCTGTAAGCTTCTTTAAGCCTTCTTTTGATGTAATTCCTTCCTGTGGCTTTTTTGATTTTCTTTTTTGAAACCGAAAAAAGGACCTGGTTGGCAGTATTTTCCAATCCCTCCCCAACCCAAAATACAATCTTGAATGGGTATAAAAAAAAAGAGGAACCTTTTTCGAAAAGTTCCTTTATACTTTTTTCGGCGTGAAGCCGCTCTGATTTCGGAAGTGAATACTTCATTGCAAGAAAGCTTTCGTATGGTAACATACGAAAAACAACTCAAAGAATTATTTCTTCAATGTCTTTTCGTCAGACACAGACAATTTATGTCTGCCTTTTGCTCTTCTGGCTCTCAATACCCTTCTGCCATTTGCAGTCGCCATTCTTTCTCTGAATCCGTGCTTATTTTTTCTCTTTCTGCGAGAAGGCTGAAATGTTCTTTTCATGATCGAATATCTTTAATCTAGTTGCTTTCTTGACTTTCCTCTTGGAGATTGCCCCCAAAAAGGATTGCAAAGATAAGTACCATTTTCTTAAATACAAATCGAGGCCCTACATTTGTTTTAGTCCTACCCAGAAAAATGATCCAATACAAAATCTCTTGCCCAAATCCAGCATCTCAATTTCTTCAAATTGAACTTAGATTTCAATGCCGGGCACAAGAACAGATTCACCTCCAACTCCCTGCTTGGAGAGCAGGTAGGTACCAAATCGCTAATTATGCGCAAAATCTACGTGGATTTACCGCATCAAATCTAAATGGGGAGTCAATCCCATTTACAAAAACAAGCAAGGATCGCTGGGAATTCCTCGCTTTAGAAAACACAAGCCTATTGGTTAGGTACAGCTATTGGGCTGGGAAAATGGACGCCGGAAGCGCATGGGTGGACGATCAGCAAGTTTATGTCAACTTGGTCAACTGCTGCTTTGAACTCCTCGGTAGATCTGAGGAAGCGATTGCCGTACAACTCGACTTGAATGACTATCCACAACGAGTGCTTACCCTCAAGCAGCAAGAATCCTCTACTTGGACTGCCGAAAATTACCAGGTCCTAGCAGACGCAACGCTATTGGCTGCAAAAAATCTACACCGTGAAACCTACAGGGTTGGGTCCAGCCAATTCAATGCCTGGTTTCATGGGGACATCCATTTTGATCGCACCCGATTTATCGATCAGCTCAAAGCATTTACCTCTCGAATGATTGCCGATTTTGGAAGCTTTCCAGAACCTGAATACCAGTTTATTTTTCAACTATTGCCCTACCCTCACTACCATGGAGTAGAGCACCGCAGGGGAACAGTCATCACTTTTGGCCCAGCCAGCTCCCTGACTGAGCCTGAGGCAATGGAAGAATTGCTCGGCATTAGCTGCCACGAATTGTATCATGCTTGGAATGTCTGCCGTATTCGACCAGAGGAACTCCTCCCCTACGACTTTTCTCGGGAAACCTACACGCAAGCTGGGCTAGTACTGGAAGGGGTGACTACCTACTTTGGAGATCTGTATCTACTGAAATCAGGCGTGTACGATTTGACCACCTACCTTCGACATTTGGAGAAAATTGTCCAACGAGAAGCGGCCCACTATGGCTGGAAAAATGCATCCATTGAAGAATCATCCACTGACCTCTGGCTAGATGGCTATGTGCAAGGAGTTCCAGATCGAAAAGTAAATATCTACAGCCATGGCGCGCTAATCTGCCTTTGCTTGGATGTTCAACTGCTTAAGGAGGGAAGTTCCCTAGCCTTGGTGATGCGAGAGATGTGGGAAAATTTCGGCCTTCCGTTTATAGGGTACGAACTCCATGATTTTGAAAAAGGGATTGCAGACCGATCTGCTGAACCTAAAAAAATCACACAATTCTTTGATGCATTCGTCCGCGGGAGAGCGGATCTATTTCCAGTTCTCGAAAACTGCCTTAAGGAACTTGGGATATTAATTGGGACGAATGAAACGGAAAACACTGTTTTCAACGTCCTCGGCATTCAAATGAATGCGCAGCAGGTAATCCAAAAAATCCATCCTGAAAGTATTACCTACATGCACTTGATGGCAAACGACCTCCTACTCAGTATAGATCTCAACGCAGCTTCCCAGAAATGGGAAGTTGAGGTAGAGCGGCAAGGGAGAAAGCTCAACCTATCCTTTGCCAAGGAGGAGGAGAACTTTTACCCGCTTTTGGTCTTGGAGGAAGGATCAAGTACAGCGCTTAAGGAAAACTGGAGAAAATAAAAAAGGAGGGTATCGCTACCCTCCTTTTGAATTTTAGTTGATATCCGCGTCCGTAATTGGAACATTGAGCTCAAGTGAAGTCACTTTGGCCTCCAAAGGCACTGGGATCTGTGGAGATTTGATGGTCCAAGACATTGGAAGTAATACTCCATTGGTAGCCTGATAATCTCCATAATACGTATCTCCAGAAGCAGGATTTTCATACTTGATCTTCAATCCTGAATCCTGTGCATAATAGTTGATCAGCTTGGCGCCTGAAGCAGCCGTGATGATCACTTTGTATGCTGGCTTCCCGTCCACATCTTTCAATCCATCAAGCGAAACGGTGTAGCCATTGGCTTTGTATACCGCTTCAGGGAATAGATAGGAGTTCAGCTGCGCTTCAGCTAGTTGTGCAGGAGCCATTTCAATCGTATTCCCCTGCACTGACATGGAACCCTTGCCGTTGGCTAGGCTTGTCTTTTGCATCACATTGCCAGCAATGGAAAGTTTTTGTCCATACCTGCCATTTTGTGAATCGTACACAAAGGCAATGGTCAAAGCAGTGCCCATGACGTTGGCATCCATGCTGATTTTGGCAGATTTAACGGCAGCTACCTTGTCTGCCCCTCCTATGGCATTCAGGTAATTTTCAAGGACTTTTTCAGCGGTCATGTTCGCATCAGCTACCAGCTTTTTGGCTGGTTCACCCATGAGGTCGTATTCCACCACTTCTCCAAACTGGGCAAGCTTTTCTTTAATCTCAGCTCCATTTCCTACGGTAGTGATGATAAACTTGTCCGGCTCAATCAAACGCTTGGCCGTAGCATTGATGTCGGCCACAGTGAAGGAATTCAACTTCTTCAAATAAGTCGCATAATAATCCTTTGGAAGATTGTATCTGGCAGTATTCAAGGCAAAGTTAGCCACAGTACCTGGCTGCTCTAGCGAGCGACCAAAGCTACCTGCAAGCTCTGCCTTGGCTTTGTCCAATTCTACTTGAGTAACTCCCTTGTCCACGAGATTTTTGATTTCATAGACAAACTCATATACAGCAGAGTCGGTTACTTCGCTACGCACCGATGCGGAAGCTGAAATAGTACCCACCAATTTATCGGCATCAATCGAAGAATAGGCACCGTAGGTAAAGCCTTTGTCCTCACGTAGGTTCATAAACAAGCGAGAGGCAGAACCTCCACCCAAAATCTGGTTCAACAATCTACTGGAGATGTAATCAGCGTCACCAATTTTCATGGCTACAGGCTGCGTCACGTCGATGACGGATTGCACAGAAGAACTGCGGTCCACAAGAGCTACTGCCTGCTTGGCAGCACGCACTGGCATTGGATAGGTAAAGGTTGGTACAACCCCCTTCTTCCAAGTTCCAAAATACTGGTTCACCACCTTTTGTGCCTCTGCCTTATCGATATCCCCTACAATAGCCAAATAGGCAATATTTGGTTTGAAATAGGTTTGATAGTAGGCCTTTACATCATCCAAAGTGATGTTCTTGGTAGTTTGCTCCGTTTGAGACTCTCCATAGGGGTGATTTTTTCCATAAAGCACCGCGCGAGAAAGTCGCGAAGAAATCGCCTGTGGATCGTCTTTGGTAGTAGCGAGACCAGTTAAGGACTGCTTTTTCAACTTATCCAATTCCGGCTGAGGGAACACGGGATTGAAGAGTACGTCTGCCATCAAATCAAGCACTTTTCCTTGGTGCTTTTTCAAGGAAGAAGCAGATACAGAAGTGGCAGAAGCACCGATACTGGCTCCAATAAAATCAATTTCTTGATCCAGCTGATCTTTGGTTCTATTCTTAGTACCTCCCATCATCATGTCCCCGATGAAGGTGGTAAGTCCTGCCTTGTCTCCCTCTAATATCGGGTCTCTCTCCAAAACCAGGGTGAAGGATACGCGTGGGAGTTTGGTGTTTTTCACCACAAAAACTTTCAGGCCATTGGCAAGCGTGAAGGTTTCCGCCTCCCCGATCTTAATTTCAGGAGCTGGGCCAGAAGCCGGCAACTTACTTCTATCTACTTGGGCAAAGGTGATTCCCGTGGCCAGTAGCATAACTAGTATTAATGCAAATTTTTTCATGTCTTTTCGATACGTTTAGTCAACGAATTATTCAGATACTGGCTTAGCTGATTTCGGCAAATAGTACAATACCACGCGTCCAGTTAGGTCCATGTAGGTTTTGGCTACCCGCTGAATATCTTCCTTGGTCACCTTCGCATAAGCATCCATCACCTGGTTGACATAGTTGGTATTTCCAAAAATCACCTTTGCTTCTGCCAAGTTCTGAGCAATACCCTCTACGGTGGAATTCCCACTCACAATGTTGTTTTCCATGATGTTTTTCAACTTGGTAAACTCCTCATCGCTGATGCCTTGATTCTGAACCTGCTTGATCAATTTGTCTATTTCAGTCTCTAGATCTTTTGGATCTACGCCCATGTTGGCAATGCCATACATCAAGAACACACCTCCGTCCTCCAATTCAAGAGGAATAGCTGCTACGACTAAGGCTTTTTGCTGCTTATCTACTAGCTCCTTAGTCATCAAGGAAGATTTACCACCAGTCAAGTAGGTAGAAAGCATGGACAAGGCGTAGCTGTCTGGGTGATTTCTTGCAGGCAAGTTGTAGGCCTGAATTACAGCAGGAATCTGAATGTTGTCGTAAATGATGTCACGGATCTCAGCTGTTTTCTTCGGTTCGGTGATTTTAGGACGGTAAACAGGCTTGGTGCCCTTTGGAATTTCAGAGAAGTACTTGCGAACCATTGCTTCGGTAGTGGCGTAATCGAGATCACCTGCAATGGTCAAGGTAGCATTGTTGGGTACGTAAAAATCCTTGTAGAACTGCTGGAATTCCTCAATAGTAGCCGCATTCAAATGGTCCATCGAACCGATCGGAGCCCACTGATACGGGTGCGTAGTGTACGCTCTCTTTAGTGTTTCGGGTAGGATCGTGCCGTAAGGCTGGTTTTCGTAACGCTGTCTGCGCTCTTCCTTCACTACTTCTCGCTGAGTCTCCACACCGGTCAAATCCACCTTGGAGTGCAGCATGCGCTCACTTTCCATGTACAAGGCCAAATCCAACTCATTGGAAGGAAGCAACTCGTAGTAGTACGTGATGTCGTTTGAAGTGTAGGCATTGAGCGTTCCACCTCGGCTTTGGATGATGTTCATGTATTGACCACGGTCAATATTTTCGGAGCCTTCAAACATTAAGTGCTCAAAAAAGTGTGCAAATCCGGTGCGCTCAGGATTCTCATTCTTGGAACCCACGTGGTAAAGCACGGAAGTGACCACGATAGGCGTGGTATTGTCCTGGTGCATGATCACATGAAGTCCGTTGTCCAAGGTAAATTCCTTGAATTCGATTTTAGTCTGAGCAGCCAGAGGAAGGATTATCCATCCAAGGAAGAGACTCAACAGAAGAATTTTTTTCATGGTAAAAAAGGTTAGTTAATAATTTATTGAATTAAGTACGGAATGTTTTGCACTAAAGTTTTCGGGTCTAAATGCTCTTTTTAAGATTTCTGACATATAAGCTGATCGATTTTATTCAGTTCTAATAAAACAATGGGCAAATTACTTAAAAAAGCGAAGCAAATGAAAAAAAGGAACTCCTTCCCCAAACTGCCAAATGCAACATCTAGAACTAATTTTTGTTTGCCTTTCTTTTTCGATAAGGAATGTAAATCTGTCCTGTTGCCACACTGATTAAAGTAAATGCCCAGATCAGTAATTCCCACCAACGTGAAGCAAAATTAAACGAGGTAAAGAACACATTAAAAATCAAGGCAAGAGTCCAGATTATTAAAATAATATATAAGACTTGGTTCCTTCTTTTCATGATGCGTAGTTTTTCTTGCGTGCAATCAAACTCTAAAACATCAGAGATTTTACTTAGTGAGTATCCTGAAGGCTCTACTTCGTGATTCTCAATTCGTTGAATTGTCCTTTCTGAAAGCCCTGTCTTATCTGCCAGTTCTTTTTGTGTCATCCCTTTTGCAGAACGAGCACTTTTTATTTTTTCTCCTAAATCCATGCAACAAAAGTAATCGTTAGGTGATTTTTAATGTAAAGCCTGAGACGACATTGACACGACATTTTAAGTTCAACTAAAAAAAGCGGTTAAGTGATGATCGCTTAACCGCTTTTTTAATGAATAGCTTCTACTCTTTCAAGTTAGGGCTTTAATCGGGTTAAAATTTCCTTAGCCTCGTGCCACTTCAGTCTAGGACCAAACTGGCTTACGATGCGCGAACTGGCCATAGAGGCAAGCTTTCCGCTCTCAGCGTAGGAATGGCCATTGGTGATGCCGTACAAGAATGCGCCTGCAAACATATCCCCAGCTCCATTGCTGTCGATAGCTGTGGTAGGATAAGGCTCGATGTCGATGAAGGTATCTCCATCGAAGATCATGGCTCCATTTTTCCCCATCGTGATTACAAAATGCTTGGCTGCTTTTTTCATTTCTTCACGCGCTTCAGCTAAGGTGCTTTTGCCTGTATACAACATGGCTTCCTCTTCGTTTGCGAAAAGAAGATCCACACTTGGACCAATCACATCGTCAAAGTTGGCCTTGAAATACTTGACCATGGCTGGGTCCGAAAAGGTCAATGCCACCTTGGTGCCTGCTGCTTCGGCTACTTTCTTGGCATGGAGCATGGCTTCCTTGCCGTTGGGAGAGGTTACTAAGTAGCCTTCGATAAACAAATAGGAGGAGTCTTGGATGGCTGCATCATGCACATCTTGGCTAGAGAAATTCTGCGTGATACCCAAAAAGGTATTCATCGTCCGCTCTGAATCCTCGGTCACCATCACCAGGCACTTGCCAGTCACACCTTCTTCCAATTGCGCGGGAGCTAGCCCAATATCCACTCCAGAATCAATCAGATCCTGTAAGTAAAAATGTCCCAATTCGTCATTGGCTACGCGGAAGCAGTAGAAGGATTTACCTCCAAACTGGCTTACTGCCACCACCGAATTGGCCGCTGAACCACCCGCTTGCTTTTTGGCTTCGGCATGGTGGATTACCTGCATGAGGTGATTTTGACGCTCCTCATCCACAAGGGTCATGAGGCCTTTCTCTACCCCATTGTCCGCAAAAAACTGGTCGGTCACTTTAAACTCAATGTCTACTAAGGCATTTCCTATGCCAGTTACGTTGTACTTTTTCATTTTATTTTGGTTGGAATTCTTTACTTTTTGTGAATATTCAATTCGAGGTTTTTGGATATTCCTCGCTGTTTTTAATTAAAAATTGGGTGTCTTTCAAAAGGCTTTTCCCGATCAAAAAGATAGCGATAGGTATGGTGGGTTTTGTAGATTTTGGAAATCAATTGTTCACAAACTCGCATCATTTTGGGATTGAAGTCCCCAATCCAGTTCATCTCGATGGTTTTGTAGGGAAAAGAAGCCTTGCCACTCATCTGGTCGTAGCTCAAGACAATGGCCCCCTCCACTCCTTTGCCCTGATGCTCTGGCACGACGCCAAAGACCAGCCCGAGCATTTTTTTGGGTGGAAAAAAGGTCTTGTACCAGAGAAATTTGAGTTTACCTATCAGGTCCATTTTCCCATTTACATGTTTGAAAATCTGATTGATCTCGGGGATCTGAATAAAAAATCCCACTGGCTCTCCTTTGAAAAAGGCAAAGTAAATCAATCGCGGATCTAGGATAGGTTTCATCTTGGCAAACATCAGCTGTGCCTCCTTGAGCGCAATGGATTTGCCCATGTGCCGTGCCCAAGCTTTGTTGTACACGGTCATGAAATACTCGGGCGCTTTTTCCTGGAGTTCTTTGCCCTTGATGTAGCGGAAGCTGTAATCTTCATTGGCGAGGATCACCTGGGCACGCTGCACCATTTTTTGGTCAAAGCCTACATTTTGCACATCGCGAGCGTAGGTATACTGCTTGAAGTAAAGCTGAAATCCATAGTTCTCAAAAAAAGTCTGGTAGTATCCAAAATTCCAGGGCATGTTGTAGTTGGGCTCTGAAAATCCATCCACCAAGAGTCCCCACCACTTGTCGCGCTCTCCGAAATTGATCGGTCCATCCATGGCCTCCATGCCTTCGCTTTGGAGCCAGGCTTTGGCTTGATCAAACAGCAGAAAAGCAGCGTCTTGGTTTTCGATGCATTCAAAAAAACCAACGCCGCCTGTGGGTTGCTTTTCCTTCATCTTGGGATTGACAAAAGCCGCAATCCGTCCAATGGTCTTTCCAGATTCATCCTGAAGCAACCAGCGCTTGGCCTTGGCTCCATTTCTAAAAAGTTTGTTGGTCTCCGCATGGAAGAGTCCCTCAATGTCCTGATCGATGGGGCGTATCCAATTCTTCTCGTTACGATACAACCACACAGCCATCTCGATAAATTCGATTTGATGCGCGGAGGTGGTAACTTCGATCAGGGTCATTTTAATGGGATTTTGATACGAAATTAGTTAAATGGGGAGAGAAAATTAGAAATAGAGTGGAAATAGAATAGAAATAAACCGAGCAAGCTCGGTGAAATACATCAAATTCGTATTTCAACCTATTTCACGAAGCGAAGCGCAGTCTATTTCTATCGTATCTCCACCATATTTCTTTTTTAACTATTTCACGGAGCGAAGCGGAGTCTATTTCTATTGTATTTCTACCGTATTTCAATTGTATTTCAATTATTTTAATTCCCCAACTGAAACATACTAGATCCTGAAATGCCCAAGGTCCCATCGGGGGTCAAAACCCTAAATTGAGGCACCACCACGCCATTGGAATTTTGCTGTGGCATATA
>CANHCD010000037.1 GCA_947458795.1 Cyclobacteriaceae bacterium
AAACAGAGAGGTGTCCGAGTGGTTGAAGGAGCACGCCTGGAAAGTGTGTATACTCCAAAAGGGTATCGAGGGTTCGAATCCCTTCCTCTCTGCACACAAAAAAGCCCTTAATTCTAGAATTTAAGGGCTTTTTTAGTTTGTTCTATAGGGGCAATCAATAAGACCCACTGATTTTGAAATTGGTGAAGGATTTGATTCTGGATATTTCGCTTATACTAAGAAGGTATAAAAAAGAGGTCACATCTGTGACCTCTTTTGTAGGATAGATTTCGAGTTGTTTTCTTGATTAGTTGATTAATGGAAGAAAACCTCAAGTTTCAATCAATAGATTAGTTTAAACTTTTTATTAATCTTAAACCCATTCCCAGTATTCTCCCACCAGAAGTATCTCCATTTATCAGCTTCTAATCTACTTTTTGAATAAGTTGGGTAATATAGATCTATGTCACCATCTCGATCAATATCCTCACACCATACCTGAAATTCAGAAATTAAACTCTTATCGTATTCTATAAAATCTTTCTTGTACTCAAAGCGAGTTCCTGTATTTTCGAAATAATCTTGAAAAAATGATGGGACTCCATTTTCGACACTTAAGCTACCTATAACAAGATCCATGTCACCGTCGCCATCCCCATCAAATAGAGTTATTCTATCGCTGGTTGGATTTTTTTGCGGGTAAGTATATTTCTCAATCAATTTTCCAATTATATTCATATTGATTACAGTGCTTTTTGTCACAATATTTAGCATCGCTTCATTTGTATTTTGATTAGCATAAAAATTTACAAAATCAATGCTCCCATCTTTATCATAATCATATTTATTGTAGATGCCTTGTTTGAATAAGGGAATTAAAGTTCTTTTCTCAAACTTGTTATTTCCAAGATTTTTATAATAAACACCTTCACGCATTTCTGAAACTAACAAATCAGGCAATCCGTCAAAATCCCAATCAAATATATTTAGATTGTATTGTGATTGTTTTGGGATGTCTAAAATTTCAGTAACATCGTAATCAAGATTTCCTTTTGACATTAACAGGTATGTATTTACTCCATTATATCTTACATCGCCATTTCCATAATCCCACTCCCCCATGTATGTTAAGCCAAAGTCTAAATAACCATCGTTGTTTAAATCACGATAATCAAACAAAAGACGATTTAGAGAATCTCTAACGGCTGGATTCTTATCTTTTATATTAAATGAGAATATATCTTTCCCTGAATAGTCTTTTACATATAAAGTTGCTCGTTTTTTTGGATCGTCAATTACACTGCTCCATGTAATTATATCAGGTATACCATCTTTATTTATATCATAAGTTCCGTTTTTTGCTTGAGCATGGTCATTCCAGTTGATTTGAGGAAAGAGATCAGCATTAATCGCTGGCACCCGTGGGAATTCCTTAAACTTCACTATCACGTTCTTTTCCTTATCCACAGTGATGTTTTTAGGAGTCTCTTTTCCCGTTAAATCCCCTCCCCAACTTTCAAATTCCCAACCCTCTTTTGCCTTAGGCGTAAGTTGAACTACAGTCTGAAATGGATAAGTTCTAGCCCCAGGAGTTGAAACTATTTTTTCTTCAACAGTTCCTTCCCCTGTAATGGTCAGGTTGAGTGGATAATCTTTTCTTTTGAACTTTACAATTACATTTTTCTCCTTATCAACGATTATAATCTGTGGACTTGCATTGCCTGATAAATCCCCTCCCCAGCTTTCAAATACCCATCCCTCTTTTGGAATTGGTTTTAGTTCTACTCGAGTTCCATGGGGATATTCTCGGCCTGATGGGTTGGGTACTATTTTTTCATCCACAGTTCCTTCACCTTCAATTTTTAGATTCAGTGGATAATCTCGCTTTACGAATACTCCTGTGATGGATGTATTGGCTGTCATCGTGACTTGAAGTGGATTGGTGTTTCCTATCGCATCTCCTTCCCATTGCTTAAAGACCCAATGTTCATTTGGATCGGGGGTAAGTGTCACCTGCGATCCTTCTGGGTAGTTAGGAGCTTGAGGCGAGAGGGTGATTTTTCCCCCTTCGGCAGGAGAAATAGTAGTAGTCAGGGTGTAAGTAGGTATTGGTTCTTCTATCTCACAGGCGGTGAATCCCAGGATCGCAAGTAGAATAACTACCAATGCATTGGTGAGAAAGGAAACTTTAGTACGGCTGAAGAAATTGGTTTTCATCTGGTTAGAATGGTTTTTTTAGGAATTACGAACCTATCTATTTCTAGATTTTCGTATCCAATGATCCAAGAATTGTATCGTAGTTAACTTAATTTTACCCTCCCGTCAGTTTGATCTCATAACTTCCCGTGAGTGCTGCCACTCTTCCTCCTGGAGGGGTAGGTACGGAAAAGACCAGTACCAACTCTTGCCCATTCTTGGTGAAGGAGATGTCTACTTGGGAGGCAGGCTTACTGCCTGTAAGTCGAATCTTATCAAAGTTGGCTCCTACAAACTCCCAGTTGCCAGATGCATCAAACAAATCCGGTGCCCCAGTGCTAGTGTAGGACTTGGTAGTGCCTACTAGCTGAATGCTAAATCCAGGGTAAAACTTACTTTCTTCCACTTGATTTCGCTTGACGTAGCCGGTGGTACCGAGGGTGTAGGTGATTCCAACTTCCCCGCTTAACTTTTCTAGTGCGATTTCTTCAGGTGTTTTGGGATCTTCTCCACAAGAAGCGAGAAAACCAAGGCAAAGGAGTAGGATGGGAAATATTTTTTTCATGGCTTAGTGGATGACGGTGAATTTGATGATGTGGAGGGTATCGCGCGTGCTCAGGCGAAGGAAATACATCCCTTGCTTTAGGTCTCTGGTGGAGAATCCGAGTTGGCCAGCAGCTCCCTCTTCCAGTTGAATCTCTCCAAGTACTCTACCCGAAGCATCCACCAAGGAAGATGCGCGGATAGCGCTGGTACTGATGCCTTCCGCAAATTCTAGGTACAAGTAGTCGTTGACAGGGTTGGGGTAAGCTTTGATGGAACTGCCTTGGTTGGGCCGCTCAGGCTCTGAGAGCACGATGTCTACACGGACGGTAGTCTCAATGCTGCTGGCATTGCCGCTAGCATCGGTGATGGTGTACGTGACCTTGTTGTCACCCCCATCAGTGCGGGTGAAGTCAGTTTTGGAGAGCTTTCGTTCCTTGATGCTGCAGTTATCCGTACTACTATCGTCAATGTCTTCCCACTTTAGGGTAGCCTTTCCTTGGACGTCGAGCTTGATTACAAAACCACTTTTAACTTTGGATGTAGGCTTTATTTCATCCACCACAGTCACGGTCACCTCGGCAGCCGAAGTATTTCCAGAGGCATCTTTTGCAGTGAAGGTGACCTTGCTGGTTCCTATGTCGGCGCAGGTGAAGGATGTTTTGGAGAGCAACTTTTCTTTGACGCTGCAATTGTCGCTGCTTCCCTCATCGAGATCTTCCCACTTGAGGGCAGCTTTACCCTCTGCATCGAGTTTAATGGTGTAGGCAGCCTTTGCCTTGAGCGTAGGCTTGATTTCATCCACTACGGTGATAGTTACCTCAGCGGAGGAAGTATTCCCAGAGGCGTCCTTGGCAGTAAAGGTGACTTTATTTGCTCCTAGATCGGCGCATGTGAAGGAGGTTTTGGAGAGCAACTTCTCTTTGATGCTGCAATTGTCGATGCTTCCCTCATCGAGATCTTCCCACTTCAAAGCTGCCTTACCTTCTGCATCGAGTTTAATGGTGTAGGCAGCCTTTGCCTTGAGCGTAGGCTTGATTTCGTCCACTACGGTGATAGTTACCTCAGCGGCCGAAGTATTCCCAGAGGCGTCCTTGGCAGTGAAGGAGATTTTGCTGGTTCCCAGATCAGCACAAGTGAAGGAGGATTTGGAGAGCAACTTGTCTTTGATGCTGCAATTGTCGCTGCTTCCCTCATCGAGATCTTCCCACTTCAAAGCTGCCTTACCTTCTGCATCGAGTTTAATGGTGTAGGCAGCCGTTGCCTTGAGGGTAGGCTTGATCTCATCCACCACGGTCACAGTCACCTCAGCAGTTGAAGTATTCCCAGAGGCGTCCTTGGCAGTGAAGGTGACTTTGCTGGTTCCTAGGTCGGCGCAAGTGAAGGAGGCTTTGGAGAGTATAACTTCTTTAAAAGTACAATTAGGAAGTTGAGAGTTTAATAATTCCTCAAAGGCGAGATTTTTCACTCCATTGGCTGGGATTTGTATCGTTAAGTTTTTGAGATTCAAAAACGGGGTTAAAATAAATTCAAAATTCGACTTTGATTTATTTCCAGCATGGTCGGTTACTTCAACTTCAATTTTGTTTACTCCTAAATTCGAACAATCAAAATTAGATTTAGATAAGGTGATTTTATCTAATTTGACATCGTCAAAGGTTCCACCATCTATATCTTTAAATTCAATTGTTAATTTTTGGTTTTCATTTAATTTAAGCGTCGAAATTGTTTTAAGTTTAACAACTGGAGGTGTAACATCTTTCACAAAAACGATCAGGTTGGTTCCCATTAAATTATGATGAAAAATCTCAGTAATTCCATCACCATTTAAGTCTTTGATAAAAAAATTAGCCCCCATTTTTATTGAGGCCTCCTGGTAGTTTAGCATCTGAGTATACGTTGGCATTTCTTCAGAATAGGAAAAAAGCCCTACTTCTTTTGTGATGAACTTTCCATTTTCGGATTTTAAGTAAACTAAACCATCATAATCAGGTTTCCAGTAGCCATTGAAACTCCCACCCCAGCCATTACTAATTGACCAGTCAGTAAATTTTTTATCTGCAAAAAAAACTGGTATTAAATCTTTTTTTCCGTCACCATCCAAATCCTCAAACTCTAAAGTAGAATCAGAGGAAGTCATTTTACTTGTGCTATTTTCTGGAATAAAACTATTTGTTACATTGGTAATCGTCCCATTTGAAATTTTGAGAACAAGGATTTCATTTGAAAAGGCATTAGGGTTATTTCCTTGCGTGCTTCCACCAAATCCAGTTGATCGGTAAAGTATTATCTCTTCTTTTCCGTCTCCATCCAAATCTGTGGTATAAATGTCCTTTGCCGCCAATCCAAAATTTGAGGCTAATTCTGGAAAAAAAACCGGATTTGATATATTGAAAGTGCCGTTTCCATTACCAGTCAAATAACCAATCTTTCCGGATGTATTACCAATTGAGCCTGAAAAAAAATAATCTAGTTTTCCATCTCCATTTATATCAATTAATAGATTTGGTCCTTCAGGACCTGTTGAATACCCAAATTGTTCCTCATTAAAAAAAGTACCATTTAGGTTTCCTTTACCGTCATTGATTAATACGTTAAGTAGTCGGCCAGATGTAGTTTGGACGGATAATACCAAATCCACATCACCATCTTTGTCAATATCTCCTGTAGAATGGCCGAATACTGAAACAAACGGTTTGCCATTCTCAATTGGATTTATAATTTTCTCCGCTGTAATATCCAAATACCGGCCATTATCATTTTTATAATAGCGAATCGGCCTTGCTCCCCAATTATTATAATCTTTATTTTGGAGATAGCCCATATCTTTAAAAACTTCCATTGCTAGGTTTTTATTTTCACCTTCTGGAAAATCTATAAATCCTGAATGATAATGTTCACCAAGTGTAATTAATTCTTTCACACCATCTCCATCAAAATCCTCTACAACAAAAAGGTCTGCATTATGAAATAATTGATCTGGTTTTTCTTTATCCTCGCTAAAAGTGGTAATTGACCAATCTTTATTAAAACCAAGATAAATAGGGATTCCATTTCTTAAAATATTATACCTCGATTTAGTTCTAGTACTCCAAATCTGATGTTGTTGTCCCACTACATCCATTAGACCATCTTTATTTAAATCCGTAAAATTGAAAATCTTTTGATTTCCCATAGGGAAATACTGTTCTGGGCCAATAATAGAATCCTCATAACCAATAGCCCCTCTAACTTTTGAAAAGTAGAAATAAGGGACATATCCATTTTGAGGATTACCTTTAATTGGTTCCCACTTCACATTTCTGATAAGACGCAATTCCAAAGTGTCTATAATTTTATCAATTTGGTTTTGAGACTTTAATTCAACTGGAATTTTGATTAAATCTTTAATTCCTGTTTTTATGGATTTTTTAATTATTAACTGATTCGAATTATTCAAACTAAAGTATTCTGACACTGAAGAAATATTGAAATTATAAAGGTCTTTTTGACTTTGATTTAGCATTTTATTCGTTTGAACAATATAGCCAGGGAGGCTATTTTCCATTATTGAAATGGACTTATCTAATAAAACCCTAGACCAAGTGCAAATATCCCCAACACCGTCATTATTTAAATCCTCTTGGTTTGGGTTATACAGGTATGGGCAATTGTCTGTTCCATCTTGTATTCCATCCCCATCAAAATCAGCTAAAAGAAAGTCTTTTGAAATCCTGGTCTCAATGAAGTTTCTTAATTTTCCCTCGGAAGTGGTCCCTTCTATTGAATTTGAATAAGATTTTAGGGGGAATGAAAAAAGCAAGAGTATTCCAATCGCGATAAGTGATAATTTCGATTTCATTTTTTCTGGTTCTGTTTTAATTGATGGTTTCATGATAATTCCGATTATGGGTACTAGCGCGATTCCAAAATCAAATTAGAAATTATAACTAACCACTTAAATCGTTATTATGTAATTCAAGCACCAATACCGAACGTACCTATTGTTACCTATTTTTATCGGTAGCCTAGCCCAAAAAAATTGGCTGCCTAGTTACCCTAGACAGCCTCTTCAATTGCGTTTGTATTTATAACCCTACTGCACCACCGGTAATCCCTCTTGGCTCCAGCCTTGAATTCCTCCTTGTAGGTGGTAGACCTTGGTGTAGCCCTGCTGTAAGAGCATGCGGGCAGCCTCTTCGCTACGTGCGCCTACCGCACAGTAGAGGTATACTTCTTGATCTTTTGAAATCTGGCTAACCTGATCTAAAAAATCTGGACTGTAAAAATCGATGACTAGTGCACCTTCAATTTTTCCTTGGGCTACCTCACCTGCGGTACGCACATCTAGGATAGTGCCTGCAGGGCTCTTGGTTGCAAACTCCTGTGCAGTCAAGGTGATGAAGGAGGCGCTAGCTATTGGGTTTGTGCTTTCTGTACTAGCGGATTCTGTTTTGGAACTCGGTTGACAGGCATAGAGGCCCATGAGAAGAAGTAAGCCGGAAAAGAAGGTGGTTTTCATGCGGTTAATTTTTTACATAATTATCAAATTCGGGACGAACTCATTGTGAGTAAAAGCACAGAAGAATTTCGTTAGTGGACGATTGACCGTTTTACAATGTACCCTTGCCTGCGGCAGGCAAGCAAGTACAAAGTATGGATTCTAAACCTAGTCACACAACGACCCAGCTGTCGACAGTGGACCGTCAACCGTTAGCAAGTTTATAAAAATGCCATACTCAAGGTTCCTACAAGCATGATGGCTTTGGCAAAGGCACTCAGCTGCGTAAACTGTTCCCTGCGGTCTGCACGGTAGATTCCCCACATAAACCAGCAGAAAATAAGTCCCAAACTCCCAAAATAGTAATACAGGTGTGCATGATTGAGTTGGAAGGAAACCGTAAGGATAGCACCGACAAAGGTGATGGCAATGGAGTAGATTACTTGTTTGGTTTTACGAAAACCAAGTACAATAGGCAGGGTTTTGGAGCCATGCAATTGATCTCCATGCCGATCCTCCAAGTCCTTGAGCAGCTCTCGGATCAGGTTCAGGAAAAATGCAAATAGGGCATAGGTAAATACGAACAGTTCATTTTTCTGGTAATAATAGCCCACCAAGTAAATAGAAAGCCCTGTCAAAAAAGCCACTGCAACATTTCCGATAAAAGGTTTCCGCTTGAGTCGATTGCAATACCACCAAAGGAGTACCCCAGCAAAAAATATTACCGCAGCGATGCGAGGGGCTACTGCCCATCCCAATCCTACCGCAATGAAGTTAAAAAGACTGTGGAGGACTAAAATGACTCTTCGCTTGATGCCTTTCCCAACCACTACGGTATTGGGGCGATTGATGTAGTCGATTTTGACATCATAGTAGTCGTTGATCATGTAGCCCGCTGCTGTCACCAGTACCGTGGCCATCAGCAGAAGGTAAAGTCTGTAATCCTGTAAAACTGGAAGACCTTCGGCGTTCGTTTTAATCAGGAAATGAGCAGTCATGCCCTGCGTAAAAGCAATTAGCAGCAGATTAATGGGTCTGCTAATTCTAAAAAGGCCACGAAGTGATAAGGTTTTTTCCATCTGCTTGATTGCATGTTAAAAATAAGAGAATTGTGGGATGAATCGTTGTTTATTTTAAGGTCTTCCCTCCAAAATTTCAGTTCATTATTTAGATGGGAAAGTTTAATTTTCCTTATCTTAATTTTTAAGATCCAATGACCCATGAATAACTCGTCCAATTCTTCTAGAAGAAACTTTATCAAACGCTCCGGCACTGCACTTGCAGGGTCTTTTTTGATTCATCCCCTTGCGCAAGCGCTCAACTTATTTCCTGGCATTGACCGGAAAATGAAAATTGTGCTTGTGGGGACGGGTGTACGAGGGCTCAGCATGTGGGGACGGGATGTGGTGCAGGCCTACAGCGAACGCGTGGAGTTTGTCGGCTTATCGGATAAGAACGAAGGGCGAATGCGCCTCGGGAAGGAGTACTTGCAAGTGAGTTGTCCCCTGTTCCTGGATTTTGATCAAAAGCTCCGTGAAACTACTCCAGATGTGGTGATCGTGACGACCATGGATAGCACCCACCACGAGTTCATCATCAAAGGATTGAAGGCGGGCATGCATGTGATCACGGAAAAGCCGATGACCACGGATGAAAAGAAGGTGCAGGCGATTTTGGATGCGGAAAAAGCGTCTGGGAAGCAGGTGCTGGTCACCTTCAATTACCGCTACTCCCCGCATCGGCAGAAGCTCTACGAACTCTTGCAGGAGGGAGCTATTGGGAAGGTGACCTCGGTCGATTTTCATTGGTACTTGGATACCTCCCATGGGGCAGACTATTTCCGTCGATGGCATGGGATTCAGGCCCACAGTGGCAGCTTGCTGGTGCATAAAGCTTCGCATCATTTTGACCTGCTGAATTGGTGGCTTAATTCGGACCCAGAGGAGGTATTTGCTTATGGATCCCTTGAATTTTATGGAAAAAATGGGCCCTTCCGTTCCAAAACCTGTAGAGGATGCCCGCACGCAGCTTCTTGTGATTTTTACTGGGACATCACCAAAAATAAGTACCTCCATCAGCTCTATGTGGACAATGAAAAATACGATGGCTACCACCGAGATGGATGTGTCTTCCGTGAAGAAATCGACAGCTACGACAAGATGGCCGTACAAATCAAATACAAAAACAAGGTGCAGGTGAGCTACTCACTGACGACCTATTCCCCTTACGAGGGCTACCGAATTGCCTTTAACGGAACCGAGGGGAGACTCGAGGCATGGATCAAGGAAAGTCAGCCTTGGGAAGAGAAAAACGAGGATGAATTGGTTTTGGTGAAGAATTTTGGGGAGCGAACAATCATTCCAGTTCCCCATGGAGCTGGAGGTCATGGAGGCGGAGATACCCGATTGAAGAACAAGATTTTTCTGGACCCCAATCAAGCGGATCCCTGGAGGCAATCGGCCGGCAGTCGGGATGGGGCCATGTCCTGTTTGATTGGGATTGCGGCCAGAAACTCCATCGAACAAGGAAAACCCATCCGCATCCAAGACCTGACTAGCATTCCCTTACAGGCAACCGGGAGAGGGGCTTGACCCTTCAACTAATAAAAGGTCCCAGTGATTTTGATTCACTGGGACCTTTTTTTGAAAACTGAAAGTATCATTTATTTAGTGCGACTGGGTAGCAGGTTCTTCTTGCAAGTTCACCAAGGCTACTGCTCCATGAATGGCTGTTTCATCTAGATCAGAAACGAGCACCTGAAGTTTGGCCAAGACAGATGTATAGGGGAAAGTCTGCAAGGTGGCTCGCATGGACTTTTCAAACAAAGGGTAGGTCTTCCGGATGGAACCACCCAAGACGATCGCTTCGGGAGCAAGGGAAAAAAGAATCACCTTAAGTAGTTCACCCACATGCCGTCCAAATTCATCAAAGGCCTGCAAGGCGATCGGATCTCCTTCTTGCGCAAGTTTGGCCAGGGCCTTAGGTTTACTCTGGTACACACGGTTGAAAAATTTGCCGCTGCAGTAATCCTCAAAGGTCATATCCAAGTAGGTTGCGCCACACCATTCTCCAGCAGCAGAATTGAGGCCAGAATAGAGCTTCCCATGGATCACTATTCCACCACCCACACCGGTGCCTAAGGTGATGCCAACTAGGTGCTGGAATCCTTTGCCTACTCCAAACTGGTGCACTCCAAGTGCAAAGCAGTTTGCATCGTTATTTATAAATACGGGTTTCCCGAATCGGCCAAAAAGAAATTTCCGCAGCTCCACATGCTGGAAGGATGGGATATTGGCCAAGCCCAAGACAACTCCTTCAATAGGATCTACGAGTCCTGGAATACCAATCCCAATCCCCTCAAAGGAGTAGTGGAGGTACGATTCAATAAAGGTGGCAAGGCTTTCCAAAATCACCTCTTGACTTTCTAAGGCAGGTGTGGGGATACTTCGGATGTCTTGTAGCTGGCCTGACACCAGCACGCCAGCTTTGATGCTGGTGCCGCCAATGTCGATGCCTAGAATAATGTGTTCCATTCGAAAAAAGGAATAATGGGGGTTTAAATACCTGGTTTTCAGAATAGTTGAAAATCAGGATTAATGAAATTTAGAGTAATGGGTTTTTTAAAGCAGGCCTTCGATGGATTTTTCGAGTTCTCGGGCGGTGGCCAAAAATTCATCCACATTCATATCGCGGAAGAAAATCAGTCCATGGCTTGCTCTGACCTTGGCATGCTCGTGCTGGTAAAAGTAATTTTTGCCGAGTAGCAATTGGATGTCATTGAGTTGACCTACCCAGGTGCGCTTGGCAACTGTGCTAAACTTTCCATTGTGTGCATAGCTCGGGAAGGAGGCTTTGACCTGGCTGAGGTAGCAGTTGGCAAAAGAGTCTTCCATGACGGCCATGTCACCTAAGGAAACAGGTACGATGACGTTGGCTTCATGAGGTTCAAACTTGAACCACACATTTCGGTAGCCGATGATGCGCAACTTGCTAGTATCGTGCTGCTCAGACCATTTTTTTACTGCCGCGGCGGTAGCTTGCAGTACTTTGTAGTGCGTATCAGGTCCAGATCCTTCGGGATCAAGCGTAAGACTCAATTTGGTCGGTTTGATTTTCTGAAGAAGGTCCACGATTGGATCCACATCGCGAGTTTTGTCGGGTTGCTCCGTAAAAATATCACCGGTATAGAATCCAAGGCGGAGGTGGTGCACATTTTTCACTTGCACCCCAAAGTGGGCCCAAACCAGCTCTTCCTCAAACTCCCGGATCATTCCTTTTAGCTTCTGGATCTTGGGCGGATTTTTTTCGCCGTCGTAGGACTTCTTAAGGATTTGGATGACCTCATTGATGGTTTCCCGCAGCTGTTCCTTGTCCTTGATCTCCCAGACGATGCAGAGCGCACGGACCACGCGATGGCAAAGTCCTCGTGAGCGGGCAGCTGCATTTTCGGAGGCTACATTGGTGAGGAAGTGGTAGACGTCCTTGTCTGTTTTGAGGCGATAGCCCACTTCAAAGAAGTCCTCGTAATTCGTCATTTGGATCTTCCCATCTTCCAATAATTTTTTGGTATGGAGCAGGGTGTCAATCACAAATTTGTTGGTCACTGCCGTAAATCCCGAGGTAAGCACTGAGAAGTGAGCCTCGTTGCTTGGGTCATGAAGCTGGTTGGTGATGTGCGGTAAGATCCCCAAAGAAATATCGTCGTGATGCGGTCCGGTGTGGAGGAGCACTTCATTTTGCTCCTGCTCCAGGCCTTTGGATATTTTGGCAGAGATGCTTTGAATCACCTGGTTGACGGTATCCTCGGAGAGGCCGGGGATTTGCTTGCAGTAGGGATCTGCCTTTAAATCTTCCAACTTGAGTCGGTGTCCGTAGGTATTCTTTTTCTTACAGAGTTCAATGACTGCGCGCTCCGTTTTTTCAAAAGTCCAGGAGCCAGTTGAATAATAGGCATCAATGGAGTCCGTGAGTTTGACGGCTGCGCCTCGGGTCAGGTAAAATCTACCTTGAAC
>CANHCD010000038.1 GCA_947458795.1 Cyclobacteriaceae bacterium
AAACCTTTCAACTCAAGCCACTCCTACAAGCATTTGCGGTGGAGGAGTTGGCGATTTTTACGGATGATGCCACCGTCTACGAACACCAAGGGTGGGAAATCAGCCTGATTGAAGGCAACTGTGAGAACATTAAATTGACTACGCCCGAGGACTTGAAAGGTTTGGGGAGTCTGACCCAAACGGAAGTGGGCTCGATCTTGAAAGCTACTTTCTCCACTAGTTTCTACTTTTCGCAGGGAGTCCTTCAAGGCTACCACTGGGATCGCACTGCCTTTTTCAGCTGCCAGTTCAAAACTAGCTTGAATTACGTTTTCACTCACAAAGGGGCGTACCCCATCGTGAATTGCCACCAGGCCCTCCTGAAATGTGAGCGCCATCAAGCCGTTTTTTACAGATTGAAAGCGACTTTCCCCTCCTGCAACCAACTGATGTGGAGGTACAAAGGCATGAGAGGCACACAAACTACCCCAGTACTCGAAGTCATCCTTGGGTAAAACTAGAATCAAAAGAAGGCTTGGGTCTGCACTAAAAAATTTTTCTAGCGTGTGCATCAACACTGGCTTTCCTGCTAAGGTAAGGTATTGCTTGGGAAGGGAGGTCCCCATCCGCATTCCTTTTCCACCGGCGACGAGTACTGCTGCTTTGTTCATGTGCGTTGAATTGGTACAAAAATAAAGTTCCATTCGAAACGCACCTCCTGTTTGATCATATTTCTACGCTCAAAATGATTCTGCATTCTGTGGATGAAAACATAGTGGAACAAAACCGAAATGGCAAAAAAAAGTCCCGCAGGTGCGGGACTGATTCGATTTACAAGATCAACATCGCATCTCCATAGGAGAAGAACCGATACTTTTCTTTAATGGCTTCTTTGTAGGCCTTCATGATCAAGGGGTAGCCACCAAATGCAGAGGCCGTCATGAGTAGGGTTGACTCTGGCAAGTGGAAGTTGGTTATCAGCGCATTGGCAATTTTAAAATCGTAGTGAGGAATGATAAATTTATCCGTCCAGCCGCTGCTTTCTTTAAGTCTACCTCCTGCTGTCACGGAGGATTCGATCGTCTTCAGGGAAGTGGTACCTACTGCGACCACTCGCTTTTTTTGTTCCAAGGATTCGTTTACCAAATTGACGGTTCGCTCTGGAATGAAGTAGTTCTCTGAATCCATTTTATGCTTGGTCAGATCTTCAACATCCACTTGGCGGAAAGTACCTAGGCCCACGTGAAGGGTGATTGGTGCGATTTCGATTCCTTTCAATTCCAAGCGCTTTAGCAACTGTGGAGTGAAGTGCATTCCCGCGGTAGGAGCCGCTACTGCGCCGACATTCTTTGCAAAAACAGTTTGGTAGCGTTCTCTATCTTCTGGTTCGATGGGTCGCTCGATAAATTCTTTCAAAAGCGGCGTCTCACCTAGGGTATCAATAGTTTTATGAAATTCCTCATCGGTACCGTCAAACAAGAAACGGATGGTTCTACCTCTTGAGGTGGTGTTGTCAATGACTTCTGCGACAAGGTCACTGTCCCCAAAATAAAGCTTGTTACCCACTCTGATTTTTCGAGCAGGGTCAACCAGCACATCCCAAAGTTTGAATTCTGAGTTTAGTTCGCGCAATAAAAAAACTTCGATTTTGGCACCCGTTTTTTCTTTGTTTCCGTATAGACGAGCAGGGAAAACCTTGGTGTCGTTGGTCACGAATACATCCCCTTCAACAAAGTAATCTAGAATATCTTTGAAGGTGCGGTGCTCAATTTCTCCAGTTTTCCGATGAACAACCATCAATCTGGACTCATCACGATTTTCAGTGGGATAGAGCGCGATCAGTTTTTTGGGAACTTCAAATTTGAAATCAGATAATTTCATAGGGGATAGTGAAGGATGTTTGGGGTATTCAAAACTCGATTGGAAGATTACTCTAAAAAATGCAAAGATAATAACAAAAATGCCCAATTTCAGCTAACTTGACAAATTGTTTTAACCAACTACTTATTCTATGCTCTTTTTAAAGCTTTCTTGGGAAAGTTTTAGGTTTGCCATTACGGCCTTAAAATCCAACCTCACTCGCACCATTCTTTCCCTTTTGGGGGTGACAATTGGCATCTTTGCCATCATTGCTGTATTCACTTTGGTGGATTCATTGGAGGGAAAAATCAAATCATCCTTTGCCTTTTTGGGCACCAACGTGATGCGGGTAGATCGATTCCCGTTTGCGAGTGGCCCTCAGGATTACCCCTGGTGGAAGTATTTTCAACGGCCTCCTGGCACCTATGCAGAATACAAATTTTTGGAGGAGCGGTTAAAAAATGCAGATGGAGTGACCATTTCCGCCTCCTCCTCTGCGACCATACAGGCAGGAAGCAATTCGTACCAAGGCACCTCCCTATCTGGGATTGCCTACAGCTACCAAGACGTGTTTGAAGTAGCCTTGGAAGAGGGACGCTACTTCTCCGAGGCAGAGATCAACGCATCTCGAAACCTGATTATCATTGGAAAAAAAATCGCCACTACCCTATTTCCCAACGAAGGTGCTTTGGGTAAAGAAGTGAAAATCAAGGGGATGAAACTTACCGTTATCGGAATTTTTGAAGAGGAAGGGGAAGGATTTTTGGAGCTTCCTTCCAAAGATGAGGCCTGTTTGGTGCCTTTTGGGGCATTTAGCAAAATGTACTACACCGGTCGTGATGGGCTAGAGCCTACCATCGCTGCCAAGGGCAGAGATACTGATGTGGGGCTAGTAGCCCTAGAGAATGAGATGGCTGGCTTCCTCCGTGCCAAGCGGGGATTGAAGCCTACCCAAGAAAATAACTTCGCACTCAACAAAACTGAATTTATTCAGAATGCCATTGGGTCCATTTTTGATGTTATCTCAGTTGCTGGCTGGGTGATTGGAGGATTTTCGATTTTAGTAGGCGGCTTTGGAATTGCCAACATCATGTTTGTATCGGTGCGAGAGCGAACCAATATCATCGGAATTCAAAAATCCTTGGGTGCCCGAAATTATTTCATCCTTTTCCAATTCCTTTTTGAAGCAGTTTGCTTGAGTTTGATTGGTGGCGGTTCCGGAATTCTTCTTGTGTACCTGCTAAGCTTTATTCCTTTGGGAAGTCTTGAACTGGTTTTGTCCTTTAATAATATAATACTAGGCTTGGGGGTATCCTCTGCGATTGGTGTGGTAGCTGGAATCGTGCCCGCTACACTTGCTGCTAGAATGGATCCTGTAGAAGCCATTCGTACCAACTAAAAGACAACAAAAAAGGCCCCGCATGTGACAGGGCCTTTTTTTTGTTACTTGTTGCTCTTCCTTAATCTTCCAAAGAAATGGTCGGCTCGGTAGGAAGCAATCCTGAAGCACCTTTAATCTTTCCTTCCAGTTCTTCAAGCAATTCTGGATTGTCTAGCAATAGATTTTTTACTGCATCGCGGCCTTGACCTAGTTTCTCTCCATTGTAGGAAAACCAAGATCCCGCCTTTTTGATGATTTCTAGCTCCACTCCAAGATCGATGACTTCGCCTACCTTGGAGATGCCCTGACCATACATGATGTCAAATTCTACCACTTTGAAAGGTGGCGCCACCTTGTTTTTAACCACCTTCACACGCGTTCTGTTGCCCATAATGTTATCTGGGCCATCCTTAATCTGTCCTACTCGACGGATGTCCAAGCGCACGGAAGCATAAAACTTCAAGGCATTACCACCTGTGGTCGTTTCAGGGCTTCCAAACATCACTCCGATTTTGTCACGGAGCTGGTTGATAAAAATACAAGCGCAACCAGTCTTGTGAATCGCTCCAGTCAGTTTACGAAGAGCCTGAGACATCAAGCGAGCCTGCAAGCCCATTTTGCTTTCTCCCATTTCACCTTCTAGTTCCCCTTTAGGCACCAAAGCCGCCACGGAGTCAATCACGATGATGTCAATCGCTCCTGAACGAATCAAGTGCTCTGCAATCTCTAGCGCCTGCTCCCCATTATCTGGCTGGGAAATCAGTAGGTTTTCAGTGTCAATCCCTAGCTTTTCTGCATAATTCTTGTCGAATGCATGTTCTGCATCAATAAATGCCGCCATACCTCCTGCCTTTTGAGCTTCGGCGATGCAATGCAGTGTCAAGGTTGTCTTTCCAGAAGATTCTGGGCCATAAATCTCAATGACTCTGCCTCTAGGAATCCCTCCAATGCCCAAGGCCATGTCCAAGCCTAGGGAACCCGTGGAGATGGCGGGGATATCCAATACTTTATTGTCGCTAAGCTTCATCACAGCACCCTTGCCGTATGTTTTTTCAAGCTTGTCAATGGTGAGCTGTAATGCTTTGAGTTTTTCTGCGTTGATCGTACTCATGTTGAGTTTGGGTATAGGTTAAAATGTTCAAGTTACCAATTTGTTGTTCAAATAACAAGGTATTGGGCTGCCTTGTTTTCGCTGTGCAAATTTGTACTTTTAACCTTCAAAACCGCATATTTGGTAAAATTAATCCCAGGACTATTTCATTTTTGTCACAAATTGTCAGTTATCTAATGCGGCGCCATTTTCTGATCCTCCTGCTCGCCTATTTCCCACTTACCGCAACCTGGGCTCAATCTTCTGTCAAAACGGTCCCCTTTACTTATGGAGAGGAATTGTTATTTGATGTTAGCTATGGTTGGGTAGACTTGGCTGAGGGGCGACTCGTAGTAGGAAAGAAACCAATTCTTGAAAATGCCCAGCCGCATTTTAAAATTGATGCCTTTGGAAGAACCATTGGTGCAGCTACCCTTTTTGGAAAAGTAAACGACAACTGGGGCACTCACCTGAACACCCAAAGTCTATTGCCTCGGCTCTCCTACCGCTACATTGAAGAAGGACGCTACCGAAGAAACGAAAAGATTTATTTTGACCAACAAAATAAAAAGGCCACACTAGAGCTCTACGATCGGGAAAACAAAAAGGTCAAGGATGTTAAAGTGTTTTCCCTGCCAGGCACAGTACAAGATTTGGTGAGCGGATTTTATTATTTACGCAGCTTAGACCTCTCCGACATGCGGAAGGGACAAGAAGTTTTGATCAGAGGTTTTTTTGATAAAGAAATATATAACCTAAAATTAATATTCGAGGGAACTGAAATACTGGAGACCAGCCTCGGCAGGAAGGAAACCTATCTCTTTTCGCCTCAAATACCCAAAAATAGCCTGTTTCGAGGGGAGTACCCTGTGAAAGTCTGGATTACCAAGGATGCCCAAAAAATCCCAGTAAAAATCAAAGCAAATCTGTTTATTGGCTCCTTGAATATCGACATCCGAAGCGCCCGAGGTTTGAAAAATTAGCAGGTTCAAGCGATTAACACTAACTTAACAATGCCCTATGAAAAGCCCGATTATTGAGACAGTTTTGGTTTGGTCAGTGGAGGGTTACTTTACCATTTAATTTGAAGCCGTAGATATTCATTAATTTTCAGAAAACATTTAGGAATTCTTCCCATGGCAGATAAGCAAAAAATCAAGGTATTGGTCGTCGATGATGAACCAAGCATCGTGGAAATTTTAAAGTACAACCTGCAAAAAGAGGGCTATGAAGTAGCTACCGCCGAAGATGGCCTCAAAGGGGTAAAAACGGCAATCAAATTTCAACCTGATGTCATCCTACTAGACATCATGATGCCCAACCTAGACGGAGTAGAAACCTGCCTGCAAATCCGGCAAATCCCAGAGCTCAAGCATGCCTTTATTATCTTCCTCACCGCACGATCGGAAGAGTATTCTGAGGTAGCAGCTTTTGATGTGGGCGCCGACGACTACATCACCAAGCCGATCAAGCCACGCGCTTTAATGAGTCGTATCGCAGCCTTATTCAGAAGAGATTCCAAAAAGGAAAAAGAAAAAAGCCACATTAAAATACGCGATTTGAAAATTGACCGCAGCAGCTACACCATAGACAAAGCGGGGAAAATAATCACTTTGCCGAAAAAGGAATTTGAGCTCTTGTACTTTCTAGCCAACAATCCCAATGTAGTCTATAGCCGAGACGAGCTTTTGCACAATATTTGGGGATCTGATGTTTTCGTTTTAGCTCGAACAGTGGATGTTCACATCCGAAAAGTGCGCGAAAAAATCGGGGAAGAATACATCTCTACAGTGAAAGGTGTCGGCTATAAATTTGAACTAGGTTAACATGCCAACAGGGTCTCGGGGCATATCTTTAATTCTTGCACTTGCCATTTCTGGTTTGGTGACTGCTTTTTTATTGCTGATTCCCTCCTCCACTGCGTCAACACTTTGGGCGGCGCTGCTTTTATCCTTTTCCATTTCCTACTTACTGATCAGTATTTCGTTGGAGTTTCTAGTCTTTCGCGAGATCGGAAATATCTATGGCCTCCTGGAAAAAATTCAGAAAAAAGACCTGACAGAGGTTCAAGACAAGTCTATTCGATCTTCGCTCTCCCCGTTAAAAAAAAATAAACAAAGTAATCAATTCCTATGCGCTCGCGAGACAGAGCGAAATTGATACGCTTCAGAAAAACGCCGAATTCAGACGGGAATTTATTGCAGACATCTCGCACGAGTTTAAAACTCCAATTTTTGCGACGCAAGGCTACATTCACACCCTAATCGATGGGGCTATAGATGACAAGCAGGTGCGGATGAAGTTCCTCAAGAAAGCTGCAAAAAGTTTGGATTCCCTAGACCACCTGGTTCAAGATTTGCTCACCCTCAACCAAATGGAATCTGGAGTCATCAAATTTTCGTTTTCTGAATTTGATCTGCTCGAGTTGGTGACCGAAGTAATTGAAGAGTTGGAGCATAAAGCAGGTAAACGAGAGGTGCAGATTACCGTAGATGCTGACCGCACGAAAGGCTATCCCACAATCGCGGACCGACAGAAAATTTACCGGGTTTGTCAAAATCTAATTTTCAATGCCGTCAAATACAACCATGATGGCGGAGAGGTAAAGGTGAACTTAAAGTTGAGCAAAAATCAAATCCAGGTGGAAGTCAAGGACACTGGTCCAGGCATCCCTCCTGAGGATTTAAAACGCATTTTTGAACGCTTCTACCGCGTAGAAAAGAGTAGATCTAAGGGCAAAGGAGGCACAGGACTTGGCTTGGCCATCGTCAAACATATCCTAGAAGGCCATAAAAGCAAAATCTCTGTTACCTCAGTGGTAGGAAAAGGGTCCATTTTTAGCTTTGAACTTCCTTTGGAAAAAAAGAAGAGCGATCCAATCGAGGCGGTTTGAGTACCCCCTCTTTCTGATCCGGGTTTACCTAGATGATTTTTTTTCAAGCGCACTCTAGGCATCTCATTTGATAAGTAATTCTAGCAATACTTTTTGGAGCGAATTGGAATGGCTAGTTTTGTCGCTGCAACCTGTGCAACCCTCCATGAAAAAAATAACGTTTGAAGACCTGATTCTTTTAGAAAATTCAGATTTCTTGGTCATCAACAAACCACCCTACCTTTCGAGTTTGGACGACCGACACGAGGCTCAGAACATCCTGGACCTAGCCAAAACCTATTGGGAGGATGCGCAGCTGTGCCACCGCCTGGACAAGGAAACCTCCGGCTGCCTGGTTATTGCCAAGCATCCCGAGGCCTATCGGCATTTGGCCATGCAGTTTGAAAATCGGCAGGTAGAAAAAATTTACCATGCCGTAGCGGAAGGCATTCATGACTTTCAGAACCTACTCGTGGATCGCAACCTGGCTGCCAACAACAAGGGTATTGCCAAGGTAAGTAAGGATGGAAAACCAGCCCAAACGATCGTGAACACGGTACGGACCTACTTTGCCCATACGCTGATCGCTTGTAGTCCGATTACTGGCAGATTGCACCAGATTCGAGTTCACCTCGCCTACTTAAAAGCTCCAATTTGTGGGGATACGCTGTATGGAGGCAAACCTTTGTATCTCTCGGCCTTGAAGCGCCGATTCAACTTAAAAAAGGAAACCGAGGAACTTCCAATCATGCAGCGCGTGTCCTTGCATGCCTTTAGTATTCAGTTTTTAGGCCTTAATGGCAAGAAAATAGCGGTTGAAGCCCCTTACCCGAAAGACTTTCAAGTCTTGGTGCAGCAGCTCGAAAAGAACAGGTAGTGCGGAATTTCACCCTTATTGGGAGATTGAGCTAAAAAAAAATCACCTAAACCAATGAAAATTAGGGTTTAGGAATGCAAATAGTTTGCATAGAAAAATAAATGCTCCTATCTTTGTGTCCCTTTTTGGGGTCGATAATTAATTAATAAGCTAAAAATTAAACAGTTACAAAGTGGATACTCTGAGCTATAAGACCATCTCAGCTAACAGCTCCACCGTAGAAAAGCAATGGGTGATCGTGGATGCCCAATCTGCAGTTCTAGGGCGCTTGGCTAGTGATGTTGCGAAAATCTTGAGAGGAAAGACGAAGCCTAGCTTCACTCCTAACGTTGATTGTGGTGACAATGTCATCGTAATCAATTCAGACAAGGTTCGATTGACGGGTGACAAGTGGGACGCAAAAGTATATGTGCGTCATACTGGATACCCAGGTGGACAGCGAATCTCTACTCCTCGATTGTTGAAGCAGAAATCTTCAACTATCCTGATAGAGAAAGCAGTCAAAGGCATGTTGCCTAAAAACAGATTAGGAAGTAAGTTGTACGGCAACTTGTACGTGTACGAAGGATCTGAGCATCCTCACGCAGCACAGCAGCCGAAAGCCATCACACTTTAATTGCTGACGCATGGAAACAATCAATACCATCGGTAGAAGAAAAACTTCGGTAGCCCGAATTTACATGACGCCAGGTAACGGTAAAATCACCGTTAACAACAAATCAATTGAAGTTTATTTCCCATTTGAGCTACACCAGATTGTAGTTAAGCAGCCTCTAACGCTTGTTGGCGTAGATGGAACTTACGACTTACAAATCAATGTAGACGGTGGTGGAATTACAGGACAAGCGGAAGCCGCTCGTATGGCCATCTCTAGAGCACTTTGCGAAGCAGATGAGACACACAGAAGTCCATTGAAAAAAGAAGGTTTCCTTACTCGTGACCCTAGAATGGTAGAACGTAAGAAGCCAGGACGTAAAAAAGCAAGAAGAAGATTCCAGTTCTCCAAGCGTTAATTTGGAATTTACTTCAATCAATAGAAAACAATTTCATTCATGTCAAAAATAGAATACAAAGACTTACTGGATGCTGGTGTTCACTTCGGACACTTGACGAGAAAGTGGGATCCAAGAATGTCTCCATATATCTTTATGGAGAAGAACGGTATCCATATTATCGACCTTAATAAAACGCTTGCTTGCCTCGAAGAAGCATCCAACGCAATCAAGCAAATTGTACGTTCCGGCAAAAAAATCATGTTTGTCGCTACAAAAAAGCAGGCCAAAGACCTCGTTGCTGCTGAAGCACAACGTCTCAACATGCCTTACGTGACCGAAAGATGGTTGGGTGGTATGTTGACCAACTTCGCTACTATCCGCAAATCTCTAAAGAAGATGTCTTCTCTAGAGAAGTTGATGAAAGAAGATGGCTACAAAAACTTGGCTAAGAAAGAGCGTTTGATGGTAACCCGTCAAAAGGAGAAAATGGAAACGATCTTGGGTGGCATCGCCGACCTAAGCAGACTTCCAGCTGCGCTTTTTGTAGTAGACATCAAGAGAGAACACATTGCCATCGCTGAAGCGCAAAAATTAGGAATCCCTGTTTTTGCTTTGGTAGATACCAACTCCAATCCAAACGAGGTGGAATTCCCAATCCCAGCAAACGATGACGCATTCAAGTCTGTGTCTCTTTTAGTACATGCATTCGGTGCAGCCATCGAAGAAGGACTATCTGAGCGCAAAAAAGATAAGGATGATGCCAAAATTTCTGAAGAGGAAGAGGCAAAAAGAGCCGTGGACGCTGAAACAAAAGAATAATCCACTCATGTATTGCAACTAAAAAATTGAACATCTGGCGTAAGTCGATGTTCAATTTTTTGTTTTTACTCGGCGCTTGCGCCAATTCTAATTCCAACAGACCCTAGTCATCGGGTCCGATTCCTACGAACTATCTAAACATAACATACCATGGCAATTACTGCACAAGACGTAAACAAACTGAGACAAATGACCGGCGCAGGCATGATGGACTGCAAAAAAGCGCTAACCGAAGCCGATGGTGACTTCGAAAATGCAGTGGACATCCTCAGAAAAAAAGGTCAGAAAGTATCTGCTTCTAGAGCTGACCGTGAAACCAAAGAAGGTCTAGTTGTCACTCGCTTGACCAACGGCAATGCGAAAGGTATCTTGCTTTCACTTACCTGCGAAACTGACTTCGTTGCCAAAAACGAAGGATTTGGCGCTTTTGCTAACTCCCTAATTGATGCGGCAGTAAGCAACGGTTCCACTACCACAGCTGAAGTACTTGCCCTACCTATGGAAGGCAGCACAATCGCTGAAAAAATCATCGAAATGACTGGTAAAATCGGAGAGAAAATCGAAATCTCTCACTACGAAGTCATCAATGCCGATCAGGTTGTATCCTACGTACACTCCAATGGAAAATTGGGCGTATTGGTAGGCCTTGTGAATACTTCTGGTAACAACGTAGAAGAAGCTGGCAAAGATGTGGCGATGCAAATTGCTGCGATGAACCCAGTAGCGGTGGACAAAGACGGCGTGGATGCAACTACCATCGAACGAGAAATCGAAATCGGTAAGGAGCAAGCTAGAGCTGAAGGCAAGCCAGAAGATATGCTTGAGAAAATTGCCCTTGGCAAGCTTCAGAAATTCTACAAGGAAAGCACCTTGCTTAGCCAACAGTTTGTGAAAGACAACTCTAAGTCTATTGCTCAATACCTAGACGGTGTTAACAAAGGACTTACTGTCAATACATTCAAAAGAATTTCTATCGGATAATTCCTTTTAGAACTTCCTACTAAGTAAAAAGGGCTGGTTTAAACCAGCCCTTTTTTTTGTGTTCTCAGGTATTTATCTCCATCTCTTCTCCCCTATTTCTAAAGAAAAAAGAATCGAATAACTTTGTTTGATGCGATGGATTTCACTTACCCTTTTTCTTGTCGGCTTACAAACAACCTGTTTGGCCCAAATCTACCTCACCCCAGCTGCGGATACCGAGCGAATCAAACAAGCATGTTCCCTTCTGCAGACCTACGCTCCTGAGATCTACGAAGCAGTCGTGCAGCATGCCACCATACAACTCCAGATAGGCAGGGATGGGGAAATTTTTGCAAGCACCAATTGGATTGAAGGAGGTGACCCAAAAATCATCTGGATTATGCTAGGCCTGGGATCTGTTAGAGAACGAAGTATAAACCATCTGGCAGGAACGATTTTTCATGAATCCTTACACCTCCTACTTGTAGAAGAACGGATTCGAAATGGGATCACAGGTTTTTTTAATGAACTTTCTGAGTCCCAACAAAAACAAGAGGAACTTCGGATTTACTTGTTGCAACTCGACCTACTCACCAAAATGGGGAGCCAAAAGGAAGAAATTGAAGAAATTCGGCGATGGATGGAACCCTATAAGGATCCCAACTAAACAGCCTATTTACCGGTTCATCAGGGATTCAATCTCCTCTGCTTCAATTGGAATGTTACGCATCAAGTCCAGGTACCCATTCGCTTGTACTACGATGTCATTTTCGATGCGTACTGCAAATCCCTCCTCAGGAATGTAGATGCCTGGCTCCACGGTAAAGACCATGCCAGCTGAAATCGGGAAATGCATAGTACCCACATCGTGCACATCCAATCCCAAATGATGCGAGGTGCCGTGCATGAAATACTTTTTATAAGCTGGCCATTTCGGATCCTGATTTTTAATGTCGGTTTGATCCAGCAAGCCCAAACCAAGTAGCTCCCCTTGCATCACCAAGCCTACTTCGCGGTGGTAATCCTGAATAGTGACCCCAGGGCGTAGCATGCTTGCAGCTTCCCGCTCCACGCGCAACACTGCATCGTAGACCTGACGCTGCCGCTTGGTGTAGCGTCCATTGACAGGAATGGTACGGGTCATATCTGCATTGTAGTTGCCATACTCAGCAGCC
>CANHCD010000039.1 GCA_947458795.1 Cyclobacteriaceae bacterium
CCCCGGTCTCGGATACACCAAGATGGGGTAGTTGTCCAAGATGGCTTGGTGATTCTTCCACTTATGGAAATGATTCAGATTGTCCGAACCTAGAAACAAGGAAAATTGATGCTGGGGGTACTTGTCGCTCAGGTAGGTCAATGTATCGATGGTGTAGCTGGGTCGCGGCATTCGAAACTCAACATCGGAAGCCCTAAACTGAAAATTATCATCGATAGCAAGTTCCACCATTCGGAGGCGGTCATGCTCATGTGCAAGCGATTCTTGCTTTTTGAAGGGATTTTGCGGACTGACTACAAACCAAACTTGGTCAAGCCCCCCACGTTGAAAGAGCGTCTGGGCGATGATCAGGTGTCCCACATGAATGGGGTTGAAACTACCGAAGTACAGCCCAATCTTCATAGGTATTACTTTAAAAATTCGGTCACCAAGGCCACAGTTTCCGCTGAAGATTTGGCAAAATCATCGTTGAGAACGGTCACATCAAACTGCGGCTCAAAGGTCATCTCAAACTTTGCTTTGTAGATTCTACGAGAAAGCGATTCTTCCGATTCGGTGCCCCGATCATTTAGCCTCGATTCCAAAACATCTAAAGAGGGAACCTTCACAAAGATGGCCAAAGCCTGCGCTCCAAAATATTTCTTCAGGGCCAGTCCACCTTTGACATCTACATCAAAAATCACTGCCTTTCCCTCCTTCCAAATTCGATGCACCTCCTCTTTTAGGGTGCCGTAAAAATTACCTGCATACACTTCCTCCCACTCCACAAATTGATCTTGGTCGATTTTGTTTTTAAACTCATCAATACTCAAAAAGTAATAGTCTCGTCCATGCACTTCGTGTCTACCGCGCTTGTCCCGAGTACAGGCAGAAATGGAAAATCCCAAATTAGGAACCTGCTGCATGAGGTGCTTAACTAGGGATGTTTTTCCAGAACCAGAAGGGGCGGAAAAAATAATGGCTTTGCCAGAAGGAATACTCATCGTGGGTCTTGAATCATTTGACGAATCGACTCCGCCAGTTTATCAGGTAAAGGTTGCTTGGTACATTTGGTTTTGAGCACCTCTCGAATGGCTTGCTCTAGGTGAAAATGTGCAAAGCAGGGCTGACATTTGTCCAGCTTTTTCTGTAGCATTTCTTCACCTTCTTCCACAAGCTCTCCATCAAGGATACGCTCCAGAAGCTGAAAGCATTTGCTTACATCACTGCATTGCAGTTTCCGATCGGGAGATGATGCGTCGTTGTTTTCCATAGCTAATCGTTTAAGTTCTCCTCTTCGTCCCTGCCGTATCCCATCGATTGGGCGTAGCCTTTTAATGTTTCTTTCAAGAGATTCCTTGCCCGATGAAGCCTTGACCGCACGGTACCGATAGGAATATCCAAAATTTTTGCCATTTCTTCATAGGTGAAGCCCTCCAAATCCGCTAAAATTATAACAGTTCGAAAGTCTACCGCCAAGCCATTCAAGGCATTGGAGATCTCATCCCCCAACATGTCTCGCACCGACTCCGCTCGAAGATCACTCGTACTTTGGTAGTCTACATCATCGGAATTGTAGAAAGTTTCTACTTCCTGGTAATCTACCGTCGCAGGCTTCTTGCTCTTTTTGCGGTAATCGTTGATGAAGCTATTTTTGAGAATGCGGAAAAGCCAAGCCTTGGCATTGGTCCCCTGTTCAAAGGAATTGATGAAGCGAAAGGCCTTCATGTAGGTGTCCTGAACCAAATCCTTTGCATCGTCCTCATCAAAGGTCAGTCGAAAAGCAAAGTTGTACATGGAATCGATGTGGGGCATAAACTCCCCATCAAAGACCGCAGATCGCTCTTCCTGAGAATATTTCCTTCGCTGAACTTCCGACATAGTTCAAAAGTACGCAATGCCTCAATTTATACCTAAATTCCCCTCCTATTTCCCTGCTTTTCCTTTATTTTGTATCAGCTTTCATCCCCAATGGGGTAAATAACCCCACACCATCGCAAACGCATGCTTTTCTTTCGCCTGTTTTCCCGACTACCCCTCGGAATCTTGTATCTTTTTTCTGACTTCCTTTACTTGATTGCCAGATATGTGGTGCGCTACCGCAAAAAAGTGATCGATGAAAACTTGCTTCATGCTTTTCCTGAAAAAACAGCCGAAGAGCGGAAATCCATCCGCAATCGCTTTTACCGGAACTTCACCGACTCCATCGCCGAAACCGTCAAATCAATCAGCATCTCCAAGGAAGAACTGGCACGAAGATTTACGATCACCAATCAGGATTTTCTAGATCAAGAGGTGAAAAACGGAAAAAGTGTATTGCTACTTGCCGGCCACTTTTTCAATTGGGAACTGGGACTTCAGCAAGCAGCTGTACTCAGCAAGGTGCCTTCAGAAGGCGTATACCTGAAGATCAATAGCCCCTTTTTCAACGAACTCATGTACCAGGCGCGCACCCGATTTGGAAATACAATCACGGAGAAAAATGAATTTCGCGAAACCGTCAAAACCCTCAACTCCGATCACCGCGTAGTCCAACTTGCAGCGGATCAACGACCCAATCGACGAACCACGCGTTACCAGCGCCCCTTTATGAACCGACCCGCATACTTCTTTGAAGGAGCGGAACACATCGCCAAAAGCATGGACCTCCCGGTGTACTTTGGAGAAATCAGCAAAAAAGGGAGAGGGAGCTATCAAGCCACCTACGAACTCCTCGCAAAAGGCCCCTACGATTCGCATTCCGAGCACAGCATCACCGATGCCTTCTGTGCTAGATTGGAGGCGAATATTCACCTGCAACCTGACCTATACCTCTGGAGTCACAAGCGCTGGAGAGTATAATCCCGCAGGGTTTCAGTGCGAAAATGGGCCACCTCTAATTTTAGAGAACCAGTTCGAACTAAGAGCAATTGAACAAACTAGTTTACTTACAGATTAAGGCTTGATAGATGGGTAATGGCTTGCAGTCTTGCTACTTTTATCTTGCTACTTGAACCTACACAAATGGATTACCTCAAGGAACTCAATTCCGAACAACGACAAGCCGTAGAACATACCGATGGCCCGGTGATGATCATTGCAGGTGCGGGCTCTGGCAAAACGCGGGTGCTTACCTACCGGATTGCTCACCTCATCTATGCCAAAGGCGTGGATGCCTTCAACATTCTTTCGCTCACCTTTACCAACAAGGCGGCGAGTGAGATGAAGCACCGCATCGAAAAATTGGCAGGCCTCGAGGCTCGGAATACCTGGATGGGTACCTTTCACTCCGTTTTTGCTAAAATCTTGCGAGTAGAAGCCGACAAACTAGGCTACCCCTCCAACTTCACCATCTACGATTCCGACGATTCCAAATCCCTGATCCGAACCTTGGTGAAGGAACTCCGCCTCGACGACAAGGTATACAAGCCTAGCGTGGTCCTATCCCGAATTTCTGGGGCAAAAAATAGGCTCATCTCCTGGCAAACCTACCAAAACGATCCCTTTGTCAAAGCTGACGACGAGGCTGCGCTCCGCCCTCGGATGGGGGAAATTTACCAGCGCTACCAAGAAAGATTGTTCAAAGCCGGAGCCATGGACTTTGACGACCTACTCTTCAATACCAACATCCTCTTCCGGGATCACCTTGAAGTGCTCAACAAGTACCAGCAACGCTTCAAATACGTGATGGTGGACGAGTTTCAGGATACCAACATCTCCCAATACCTGATCACCAAAAAGCTGGCTGCAGTGCACCAAAACATCTGTGTGGTGGGGGACGATGCCCAAAGTATTTATGCGTTCCGTGGAGCAGACATCCAGAACATCCTGAATTTTGAGAAGGACTACCCGGACTTATTTGTGGTGAAGCTGGAGCAAAACTACCGCTCCACCAAGACCATCGTGGATGCGGCCAACTCCATCATTGACAAGAACAAGGCCCAACTCAAAAAGGTAGTTTGGACTTCCAACCCAGAAGGAGACCTCATAGAGCTATTCAAAGCATCTTCCGATAACGAGGAGGGGCGAATCGTGGCGAACACGATTTTTGAGGAGAAAAATAACAAGCAACTCAGCAACAGCGATTTTGCGATTCTCTACCGCACCAACTCCCAGTCCCGATCCATGGAGGAGGCCTTACGGAAACTCAACTTGACCTATAAAATCGTTGGAGGACTATCCTTCTACCAACGCAAAGAGATCAAGGACCTCATGGCTTACCTCCGCTTTGCCGTCAACCCTGCTGATGAGGAAGCCTTCAAGCGCATCATCAACTACCCCAAAAGAGGAATTGGAGATAGCTCGGTAGAAAAAATTCTCGTCTCCGCCTACGAACACGACATCCCGCTATGGGATGTGGTACAAAATGCACACAGCTTCCTTGGCGGTCGTGCGGGCGTATCCGTAGATGACTTTTCAACCATGATCAAGGCTTTTAAGATCGAAATCGAACGCAAGGACGCTTTTGAGGCAGCGAGCTCAGTGGCCAAACAAAGTGGTTTGCTTCGTGAACTCTACGAAGACAAGACCATCGAGGGCCTCAACCGCTACGAAAACGTGCAGGAATTGCTGAATGCGATCAAAGAGTACGTGGACAATCCTGAAAACGAAGACAAAAGTTTGGGGGCCTTTCTGCAAGAAATCGCCCTACTCACCGACAACGACCAGGACAAAAGCCAAACCGATACGATCACGCTGATGACCATCCACGCCTCCAAAGGACTAGAATTTAAGCAGGTCTTTGTGGTAGGCATGGAAGAAGATCTCTTTCCCTCCCAGATGATGATGCAGAGTCGGGAGGACTTGGAAGAGGAACGAAGGCTATTTTATGTCGCCTCTACGCGTGCCATGGAGAAACTCTACCTGAGCTATGCATTGACGCGCTACCGCTATGGCCGACTGCTCAACTGTGAGCCGAGCCGGTTTTTGGAGGAGGTCAATCCCGCCCTACTCAAGGTCAACAAACGCATGTCAGCCACTCGAGAGCTGCCGGGAGCCTTAAGAAGTGAGGGCCCTCCAGGAGGCGCGGGATTTATTGGCATCAAAAAACAGCCGGAAACCCGCCTTCCTTCGTCGATGCATGTGCACAGCCCAAACCCTGACTTCAAACCGAGCAATACCAATGCCCTGAAAGTAGGGCAATTGGTGGAGCACCCAAAGTTTGGATTTGGGAAGGTTCAAAAAATTGAAACCGAAGGACTTAACAAAAAGGCAAGCATTCAATTTGAACATTTTGGGGAGAAAACTTTATTGCTTAGCTTTGCCAAGCTCAGAATTATAGACTAATTCCGCATACGCCTACCATTGCTGTTTTTTTAGTACCTTATACAAGGCAAAAATAGGAGGCGTCATGGAGCATAACGATTCAGAAAAACAACAACTTATTTTGAAAGAATACGGAAAGAATATCCAACAACTGGTACAGCATGTAGTCGCGATTGAAGATCGAGAACGACGCACACAAAGTGCACACACCATCGTCGAAATCATCAAGCAGCTCAATCCTAGTGTCAAGCAGGAAAGTGACCAAAAACTATGGGACGACTTGTACATCATGTCGGGATTTACCCTAGACATAGACGGTCCATTTCCTATGCCAGAAAAGGAATTGCTGGGTAAAAAGCCTCCCCATATTGGCTACCCAAAAGGTCAAATCAAGTTTAAGCACTACGGCAGAAACATTGAAAAGCTGATCGAAAAAGCCATTGATATCGAAAACGATGAGGACCAGGAAAACGCGATTATCTACATCGGACAGCTGATGCGGAGTTTCCATTCCACCTGGAACAGGGACAATTTTGATGACAACATCATCCTAGATGACATCAAAACGCTCTCCAAAGGCAAGCTCCACATCGACTTGGAAAAAGTTCAAGAAAACGCCCTCTTTGAATCCAATACACGTAGAGATTTTAAAATTCCGCATCAGGAAGAGGAGCACGCTAAAAAGAAAAATATCCACGGGAAAAAATTCCGCCCTGCCCACAAAAAACGCAGATAAACACATGGCCTCTTTTAAAGTAGAAGGTGGACACCGCCTAAAAGGAGAAATCACTCCGCAAGGAGCAAAAAACGAAGCACTACAAATACTTTGTGCCGTACTCTTAACCTCTGAAAAGGTTACCATTCACAAAATCCCAAATATCCGGGATGTCAACAAGCTCATCGAGCTCCTTTCGGACATGGGTGTGAAGGTCCAAAAGCTAGGACCCGAATCCTATACCTTCCAATCCGATGCCGTGAATTTGGATTACCTTGAAACTCAAGATTTTCTAAACAAGGCTTCCGCACTTCGTGGTTCGGTGATGATCCTAGGTCCCCTTTTGACGCGCTTTGGCACGGGCAAACTATCCAAGCCAGGAGGAGATAAGATCGGCCGCCGACGCATGGACACCCACTTTTTTGGTTTCCAGAAATTAGGCGCCGAGTTTCACTACGATGCCAAAAACGAGATCTTCCACATCGATGGCAAGCACCTGAAAGGAACCTACATGCTCCTAGATGAGGCTTCCGTAACGGGCACTGCCAATATCGTCATGGCAGCCGTGATGGCCGAGGGGAAGACCACCATCTACAATGCAGCCTGCGAACCTTATTTGCAGCAGCTTTGCGACATGCTCAACCGCATGGGTGCACAGATTACAGGCGTGGGATCCAACCTCCTCCACATCGAAGGGGTGAAAACCCTCGACGGCACCACGCATACGCTACTTCCAGACATGATCGAGATTGGTTCCTTCATCGGGATGGCCGCCATGACCCAGTCTGAAATCACCATCAAAGACTGCCAAATCCACCGCTTGGGTATCATCCCAGATACTTTCCGACGCATGGGTATCCAGTTGGAATTTAGAGGAGACGACATCTTTGTGCCAGCACAAAAGCACTACGAGATCGAAACTTTCATCGATGGCTCAATTCTTACGGTTGCGGATCAGATCTGGCCTGGCTTCACCCCAGACTTGCTTTCCATCATCCTCGTTACCGCTACGCAAGCCAAAGGAACAGTTCTGGTACACCAAAAAATGTTTGAATCCCGCCTGTTCTTCGTGGACAAGTTGATCGACATGGGTGCGCAGATCATCCTCTGTGACCCGCACCGCGCTACAGTCATCGGATTGGATCGCAAATACCCACTTCGAGGCATCAAGATGACCTCTCCAGACATCCGAGCAGGGGTATCCCTCTTGATCGCGGCCATGTCAGCCAACGGTACTTCAGTGATCGATAACATCGAGCAAATCGACCGCGGCTACCAAAACATCGACGAGCGTCTCAATGCTCTAGGTGCCAAAATCACTAGAATAGACTAAAATCGCCGATTACCAAGTCTTTCCCATCCCCTTGATACTGAATCAAGGGGATTTTTTTTGCCTGAACCAATTTTTTCATATCACCAGTCTGATCCATTTTTAAGAATTTTTGGTAACTTCTTGGCCAATTCACACAACCCAAGTGACCTCATGACCAAAAAGAAACTCAGAAGCCAGGAATGGTACGGCAGAACCGGGAAAGACGGATTTATCTACCGATCCTGGATGAAAAACCAAGGACTCCCCCACCACCTTTTTGAAGGCGAAAAGCCGGTGATCGGCATCTGCAATACCTGGTCCGAACTAACCCCCTGCAATGCCCACTTCCGTGATTTGGCTGAAGCGCTCAAGCGCGGCATCTGGGAAGCAGGAGGATTTCCCCTCGAGTTTCCAGTCATGTCCCTAGGCGAGTGCTCCATCAAGCCCACCGCCATGCTTTTTCGCAACCTCGCCTCCATGGACGTGGAAGAAAGCATCCGTGCCAATCCCATGGACGGGGTTATCCTGATGTGTGGCTGTGACAAAACCACTCCATCTCTCGTGATGGGTGCAGCCTCGGTCAACCTCCCTACCCTCGTACTTTCCGGCGGCCCCATGCTTGTAGGAAGATTCAAGGGTAAAAAAATAGGCACCTCCGATATTTGGCGCTTTGCCGAAGACTTCAAGCTTGGCAAACTCTCCCAAGAAGAATTTATCGAAGCAGAAGCAGCCATGTCCCGATCCGTAGGACACTGCGCACCCATGGGCACAGCCTCCACGATGGCCGCCATGGTGGAGGCCCTAGGCCTGGCATTACCAGACAATGCCACCATCCCCGCTGCAGATTCCCGACGTAAAGTAATGGCTCACATGGCAGGTATGCGCATCGTGGAGATGGTCAGAGAAGACCTGACCATGGACAAGATTCTTACCCGCAAGGCTTTTGAAAATTCCATCATGGTCAACGCAGCCGTAGGAGGATCTACCAATTTCATCCTTCATCTGATCGCCATCGCCAAACGAATCGGCGTGCCCTTGGACCTCGCAGACTTTGATGAATTTTCTTCTCGGATTCCACTCATCGCCAATGTGCAGCCTTCTGGCGAGCATTGGATCGAAGACCTATTTTATGCAGGCGGACTGCCTGCGGTCATGAAGGAGATCGAAAAACACCTCCATACCGATGCACTCACGATAAATGGCAAGACCCTAGGTGAAAACATAGCCAAGGCCGAATGCTGGGACAGAAACTTGATCGGTACATTCGAAAATCCCATCAAACCGGAGTCTGGCATCGCCGTACTGAAAGGCAATCTTTGCCCTCAAGGCGCAGTGCTGAAGCCCTCCGCTGCAACTCCAAGCTTATTGACCCATACCGGTAGAGCAGTGGTCTTCGAGGATATTGACGACTACAAAGCACGAGTAGACGATCCCAACCTGGATATTGACGAGACCTGTGTGATGGTCTTGAAAAAAGTAGGCCCCAAAGGCTACCCTGGCATGCCCGAGGTAGGAAACATGGGCCTGCCCAAAAAGCTGCTAGAAAAAGGGGTCAAAGACATGGTTCGTATTTCGGATGGGCGCATGAGCGGCACGGGCTTCGGCACCGTAGTGCTGCATGTTTCTCCAGAATCCGCCATCGGTGGGCCACTTGCACTGGTGCAAAACGGAGATATGATCGCATTGGATGTTCCCAAGCGGAGCCTGAACCTGCTGATCTCGGATGAGGAATTTGCAAAAAGAAATGCGGCATTTTCCCCAAGCCCTCTCCCTTACGACAGAGGTTATGTCAACTTGTTTCTCGACAAGGTCAACCAAGCACACGAAGGGGTAGATTTCGATTTTCTCCAAGGAAGATCGGGCCCCGAAGTAAAACGAGATTCCCACTAGATTTTAACTACAAAAGAATTGGCCCCCTGAAGGCAAGCCCTTAACACTAGCATATGACCAAAGTAGCACTCATCACCGGAGCAGGACAAGGGATCGGACTCGCCATCGCTAGAAAATTGCTGGAAGAGGGTTCCCATGTACTCCTCAATGACCGGGAGAAAAGCCTAACGGAGGAGGCTGTAGCCATGCTTTCTCGTTTGGGAAAAGGATCGGTTATCGGCTGTTCGGGAGATGCCGCCGACCCAGAGGTCATCGAGGAGATGCTGGCCCTTGCTGTAAAAAATTACGGGACCATCGACCAGCTGGTATGCAATGCCGGCATCACGCTATTTGGCAATTTTTTGGACTATGGAAGAGCGGATTTCATGGAAGTAGCCCGGGTCAATCAGGCAGGCACTTTCTTCCTCACGCAGGCAGTTGCTCGCTTGATGAAATCTCAAGAAAAAGAGGGAGCGATCTTATTTACTTCCTCGGTGACGGCTCACCAAAGTCATGAAAATCTGGCTGCCTACGCCATGAGCAAAGCAGCCATCGAAATGCTGGCCAAAAATCTAGTCTTGGAACTTGCTCCACTAGGCATTCGCATCAATACCATTGCCCCAGGGGCAACACTGACAGAACGCACTACCTCGGACCCAGACTATGCGGCCACCTGGTCCAAGATCACCCCCTTAGCGAGACCGGCTTTCCCAGAAGATATTGCAGCAGCGGCAGCATTTCTACTCTCGGATGCCGCCCGACACATCACCGGCCAAACCCTCATTATTGATGGGGGATGGACCGCGATCAGCCCTTCCCCTTATGCCTAAGTTAGCAGCACTGTTTACTCCGGCACCTCCACCCTGGACCCTACATGGGGAAGGAATCATGTTGCTCTACCGCTTCAAAAAATCCTGGGTAGAGAACAAGGCCAATCTCCCTGCCCAGCTCCAAGGTCAATTTAAAGGAGGCTTCGGTTATGTCATGCTGGTGGATTACAGCAGCTCCCCGGTAGGTCCCTACCATGAGCTACTTTTTATCCCAGGGCAGTTCGGAGAAAAGAAATTTCAATCCATCACCCGAATTCTGGTAAGCTCGGAAGCCAGCACCGACCAGGGCAGAAAAAACTGGGGTATCCCCAAGGAGACGGCAAACTTCCGTTGGGAAAAAGAAAAAGGAAAAGACCGCATTCAGGTGGAGCTGGATGGAAAAAAGATACTCGATACAGAAATCAGCCATGGGGGAATTTCTTTCCCAATCAGCACCGCCCTGCTACCTTTGCGCCTGAAGCAGACGCTGGATGAAAAAACTTATTTGACACTCCCCAAAGGAAGTGGCTGGGGCAAATTGGCTCGAGTGCGGCGCATGCAGGTAGATCCCCAACTCTTTCCTGACCTAGAAGGCATCCAACCCTTACTTGCTCTTAAGGTAAATCCATTTACCATCCACTTCCCTGTGCCTTCCCTACTGCCTAACCATGAATAGCTTCAAAGATGCCCAGGTCATCGTCACGGGAGCGGGTTCCGGCATTGGCCGAGAGCTGGTTCGTCAGCTCTACCCACTGACCCAAAAGATCTTGGCCGTAGACTACCTCCCTGAATCCTTGGAATCCCTTCAATGCGAATTTCCAGACTTGGTAATCGTGTGTGCAGACTTAAGCCTGAAGGAAGGAAATACCGCAATACTGGCCTGGGTAAACGCGAATTGGACACAAGTTGATGTATGCTTCGCCAATGCAGGCAGAGCAGCGTATGGAGATGCATCCCAGCAAAATTGGGAAGAGATGGATCGCTTATTTCAGCTGAATGTGCACTCACCCATCCAACTTGGGCTGGCCTTGAAACGCGCTTTTCCCAGCCATTCCCTCCGGCATGTCATCACTTGTTCGGCCATCGCACATTGGGCCATTCCAGGCTACAGCCTATACGGAAGCACCAAAGCCGCAATCCTCCAATGGGCCGAATCGCTCTGGGTGGAGCGGGCGGGAGATTGGTTGACTCTCGTATTTCCGATCGCTACCGCTACCTCATTTTTCGATGCTGCAGGAACCGATATTCCAAAAGCATTTCCAATTCAATCTCCTAGAGAGGTAGCCACAGCCATGCTAATGGGTGCAGCCAAAGGGAAAAAGAAAATTTTTCCTTCCAGCCTCTTTCAAAGTCTCCTGTTCTTGAATCGATTTCTCTTTTTCGTCCAACCTTTGACACAGTACCTAGAATATAAAAAATTCAAAAATTGGCTATCCAAATCCACTTCCTGATTCTTATCCTTACTTTATCATGAAAAATCTAACCCTATTCAGCTTTCTCCTTCTTGGTTTTTTTGCTTCCTGCCAGCAGAAAGACACGCTCCCTGAGACCCTCCCCATGCAAGTGGCGAAGGCCTATGGCTTTGAAAATTGGAAACAGGTCAAGTCTATTGGTTACACCTGGAATGTGCAGCGCGACTCGGCCACAGTGGTGTCCCGCACTTGGAAATGGAATATCCAAGACAGCACTGTATCCTATTCTGGTGCAGACACCAGCTTTACCTACAGCCTAGTGGCAGACTCCCTACCGAAGCAGGACGGGGCATTTATCAATGACAAGTACTGGGCCATGATGCCTTTCCAGTTGGCCTGGGATACTGGATACACCTACGAGGTACTCGAAAATGCGACCTCTCCGATTCAGGGTCTCCCTAGCACCAAACTCAGCATTCTCTACGGCGCCGAGGGCGGATATACACCAGGAGATGCCTACGATCTGTACCTGAAC
>CANHCD010000040.1 GCA_947458795.1 Cyclobacteriaceae bacterium
CGAAGAAAAAACATAGCGCACAGACAACTCATGTGAACCCCCTGAACGACCTAGACTGTAGGCCGAAATTGGGAAATCAAAACTGTAGCCTACATCCAAACCAGAATCCAAACTTACTCCCAACATGGCAACCAAAGATTCATGATTGGGTAAATCGTACTTAGTAGGAAGGCCTCGGTACCACAGCCCCAAGGCCAAAGGTTCAAAGAAAAATTCGGTACCCAAATCCAGCTGTGAGAATTGCCCCTGCTGCTTGTAGTTGAAGCCCACTGAAAAGGACCGATCCTGGTCTGTATTGTTAAAGTAATCATTGATGTACCCTGGATCCAAACTAAAGCGATACCCCCCATGCAAGCTTATTTTTTTTGGTAAGCGACTCGTGCCCTCTACCAAATAGCTGATATCGGGACTAAGTAGGTGTCCCATAGAAGCCCCTAACCAAGCATGCTTCCCATAGTAAACCAACCCTGCATGTGCATCTACATCTCGAACCTGGCTCTCTCCACCAGCAAATCCATTTCCCGACAAATCAATACTCCCCCGATTAATATCCAACTGAGAACCAAAAATTACCCGCCCAAAATAGGCGTCCCTAGTAATAAAACTTCCCTGTATCCCCGCTTGAATAAAACGATCTTCTGAAAGCTGAAGGCGGTAGCTGTAGCCCAAACCCACCTCATTCCAACTAGTTTCAGTGAAAGATTCATTGGCTCCTTGGAAAATTATTGAAACCCCTGAATTATACCGCTCCTCGTAGTGATCAAAGTAGGCTGTATACGCCAAAAAAGTTTGATCTAAGGCTGGCCACTGGTTTCGAAAATTAAATCCCACCCGGCTCATACCGGTACTCCCTACCATGGCAGGATTTAAGTAAATGGGGTTTGCATAATACTGGCTGTACTGAACGTCTTGTCCCCAACTTAGAATAGGAATCAAAAACAAGGAAAATATCCCTAGTAGAAAATTCCTCATCGTATCAACCTGAATTTTCCATTTGACTCCACCTTTTCTCCATCAGTCGCTATACCCACCAAACTGTAAAAATAAAAACCTGCCTCCTGTAAAGTACCATTCAAAGTGCCGTCCCAACCCTCCTGGGCTAAATCAGAATTCCTGTAAATAAGCTCTCCCCATACGTTAAAAATGGAAAGTTCAAGGCTTACCAATCCTTTAAACTTGGGCACAAAGGATTTATTTACATCCAGCAGCGGAGTAAAGGCATTAGGCACCATCAAACGATAGCTCCTCGTAATTTCTACAGTTTTTGTAAATCGGTTTTGACAACCATAGCGATCCGTAGCGATCAATACCACTTCAAACTTTCCTTTTTTTCCATAGGTATGGGATGGCTCCTTTTCCGCCGAGCTAGTTTTATCTCCAAAATCCCATTCCCACTTCACAATCCGCTCTTCAGATAAATCAGTAAATTGAATCACATCATCAGGAAATATTCCCCCACTTGCATCGTCTTTGATTCCAGTGCCAGCCACTTCAAAATCAAAGGCTACTTCTAGCGCTTTCTCTTGAATGTAAACTTCAACAGAAATCGGATCAGAGTAACAGGTAAAGCCTTTGGGCTTTACTAGCAATTCAAATTGACCGGAAGTCTTGACTGCTTTCAATTGCTCGTTTGCTAAATCCAACCCCTCCCCAACCAATCTATAATCAAAGCGCGTGAGGTCAAATCCACTAATAAAGCTGCCAACATCTAGCGATTGTCCAATAAGGCAACCCACAATCGGTTTACTCAATTTCAATTCAGGATACGCCACCCACTTGACTTCTATTTTATTACTTACAGCAGGACAATTCTTTCGATTGTAACCAATGATTTCATACACCCCGACTGCATCAACCACCAATTCCTGACTGATGGCTTCTGGCAATAAAACTCCATTTTTCTTCCATTCAAACCGGTAGTAGGTCTCATTACCTTCACCAACCAACTTTACGGATTCCCCTTTACAAACGACCACTTCATTTTGAGCTTGTGTTGCGCCATTAACTTTTAAGGCAATGGGGTCTGGAGACTCCTTGATGAGAAGCGTGATTGAATTTGGCTGAGAAGTTTTTCCATAGTTATCTGTAATGGTATAGTACACCGTCACCTGTTGATCAATAAAGGCTGTATTGGGAAGAAAGGTGTAGCCACCCGCTTGATCATTGGCTTGAAAAATCCCTTGCGGAACAATCAAAACCCGATTTTCCTCCAAACAACGTGCTTGAGCACACAGATCTTCACTTTCCGCTTTGACATCGGCTAGGGAGGCATAAAACTGCAGGCAGCGAATAGAGCTATTCTCATTGGGTAGACGAACCTCCTCATCAGTGATGTAAAATTGATTTAGCTGACCCGCGCATGAGGCTTTATCTGTAAAGTCTACCCCTTGTGGATTTTGAAGCGCCTCGTCAGCCGCCACTTGCACAATCAGGTTTCGGATTTCATGAAAATTTGTAAACCCTCCTGTAGATCCAGCAAATCCGATCTTTAAATTCTTTGGGGCGGGAAACTGATACGCACCATCGAAAATAGTCACTATCCGAGGTTTATTGAGTTCGGTGGTCACCTCCATCCTGAGCTTTAGAAAAAATCCTGGCCCATTTAAATTAGGCTGTAATTCCAAAAACGCCTTCCGAAATCCTGGCTTGTTCCGATCCGTTACGCGAGTAGCACCACCCGAACTAATCGAAAATTGATCACCGAGATTTAACCCATTTTTGGCAGGCCCCACCTCATTGGTTCTTCTGCCTACCACAAAAGGATAGTTCAGATTCGAAGGACCTCTGAGTACAATGGCATCTGGGGCTCTTCCAGATTGGTCTAAGGTAGCAAAGCCGCCTGTTCTACCCTCTTGACTTGTTCCAAAACCTCCATACTCATCAAATCCAATCCCTAAATAGGCGTTTGACATCCCTGGCTCTTGGTTGCGGGGTGCATAGCCTAATGATCCTCCAAATCCTCCTGCATTGAATACGGGCGTATCTCCATCAAAAAGAAAAACAGTCAGCCCATCCGCAAAAAGTGGACCAGCCCCACCGTAACTAAAATATTCAAATTCAGCCTTCAATCCGTAGTTAGACGGGAAGGGAACATCCAAATACACATGCCCACGTTGGTTGAGAAGATTTGAAGTCAATCGCAAAACCCCGGGAATCAGCTGGGCATTTCCACCAAATTTGGTATTTGCTTGTGTTCCTGCAGTTTGAAAACTCTCACAATACGGAAATCCTATCTGAGCTGCAGCCCGAATTGGGAGCATAAAAATCAATAAAAAAGAAAGAATATGGATTAGTCGCTTCACCTGCCTCACCTTTGGAATCTTAAATAACGCAAGTCATTTGGTAAAAAAAAAGCTCTTGGCAAGGTATTGCCAAGAGCTTTTTCTACTTAAATTTTCTTATCGCATGATTGTTTGCGTGCGGTCTGGCCCAATGGATACTAGCTTTATCGGAACATTTAATTCTTGTTCCAAATAGGTCACGTATTCTTTTAACGGCGCTGGAAACTCCTCGTAGGTCTTCACATCAGCCAAGGAACAATGCCATCCCTTCATGGTCTTGTACACCGGCTTGGCATCAAGCTCATTGATCTCAAAAGGCAACTTTTCAATATGCTCCCCAGAAGGCAATTCATAAGCTGTACAAACCTTAATCTCTTCGAAAATATTGAGTACATCCGCCTTCATCATAAACAGCTGCGTCACCCCATTGATCATGATGGAATACTTCAAGGCCGGTAAATCCAACCAACCACATCGACGAGGACGGCCTGTGGTGCTCCCAAATTCATTTCCTTCCTTGCGCATGGCCTCTCCAGTGCTATCCAATAATTCTGTTGGAAAAGGTCCACTACCCACTCGGGTGCAGTAGGCCTTAAAAATACCGAATACCTCCCCAATTTTTGAAGGAGCTACACCCAAACCCGTGCATGCTCCTGCGGTCATGGTATTGGAGCTCGTCACAAAGGGATAGCTACCAAAATCAATATCCAATAAAGACCCCTGGGCTCCTTCAGCTAAAATGCGCTTCTTCGCTTGCAAGGCTTCATTGACTGTGTATTCACTATCAATCAATGGAAGGGTTTTAACAAATTCAATCGCCTCAAAAAATTGACGCTCCATCTCTTCTAAAGCATCCAATGGATAGCCATAGAAGGAAAGGGTGCTTTTATGCTTAGCTAATAAAGTGGCATATTTTTCCTTAAAATCTGGACTTAAAACATCCCCGATCCGAAGTGCAGATCGACCAATTTTATCTTGATAGGTCGGACCAATCCCCTTTAAGGTAGATCCAATTTTTTTATCTCCTTTAGCTTGCTCGTAAGCTGCATCCAACAATTTATGTGTCGGAATAATAATGGTGGCTTTCTTGGAAATCACCAGGTTCTTTCGGTAGTCAATTGAAAATTTTCCGAGCGCCTCGATTTCTTTTTTAAGAATGATAGGATCTAAGACTACACCATTACCGATGATATTGACAATTTGGGATCTGAAAATCCCCGATGGAATTTGGTGCAGCACGTGCTTGATGCCGTCAAATTCTAAAGTGTGCCCAGCATTTGGGCCTCCCTGGAATCGAGCAACCACCTCATACTGAGGCGCCAATACGTCTACAATTTTACCTTTACCTTCATCGCCCCATTGGAGGCCTAACAATACATCCATCTTCATTTGATGCGAATTCTATACAGTGCACTATGATTTTAAAGGTCGAAATTTGCGATAAGGAAAAAGAAAACCAAGTAAAGCAGGTTTTTATTCTGCGAAGCAGACCTAATGTTTAAAAATAGTCCCAGTAAGGGATTTTAGTTGGAGTCTAGATTCAATTCTTTAATTGATTCAACTACCGTAAAAATCCCATTGAGCTTGGTGATGAGTAACAATTTTTTCACGTGCTCTGAGGGAGCAGTTAGGAAAAGTTCTCCTCCCGCATTTTTCATTTTTGTGAGTAAAGTAATGAGTAATCCTAGCCCGCTCGAACTGATGTATCTCACTTTTTCCAAGTCGATGACGATAGTTTTTATACCTACCTCCACTGAATCACTTACCAGCTCGGCAATTCTCGGCCCTACTTCATCCCCGATCAAATCCCCTTCCATAAAGAGGTAGTGAACTTGACCCTCTTTTCTTTCACTAAAATGGAGTTTCATACTAGCTCTTTTTATTTTGACAATTTTCTTTCTTGCAATTCCCGTAAAGAATAAGCGAGTGGTGAACCACCTGAAAATTCAACACCTCTGAAACAGTAGTTTGAATGGTTTGGATTCGTGGATCACAAAATTCAAGCACTTGATTGCAATCGATGCAAATCAAGTGGTCGTGTTGCTTAAAGCCATAGGATTTTTCAAACTGAGCCAGGTTTTTTCCAAATTGATGCTTGGTCACTAGATCACACTCCACCAATAAATCTAAGGTATTGTAGACTGTCGCCCTGCTCACCCGGTAGTTCTTGTTTTTCATACTGATATACAAGCCTTCTACATCAAAATGACCTGTACGGCTATAAATCTCCTCCAAAATAGCATAACGCTCGGGGGTTTTACGGAGTTTTTGAGTTTCTAAATACGCGGTAAAAATCTTTTTTACTTCTTCGAAGTGGGATGGATTCAAAGCCATGTGGGTTGATTTTTTCTAAATATAATGTATGAACAACTGAAAAGATGCTTTCAATCAAATCGTGAAACTTTAATCACCCCTTCAATTTGAATTAGGTTTTTGATCAGGTGGTCCAAATGCTCGGTATTATTAACATACAACTTAATCGTTCCTTCAAAAATGCCCCCATCCGAATCTACGGTGATGGAGCGCATGTTCACCTTCAATTCATTGGAAATGACCTTCGTCAAGTCATTGATCATACCCACCCGATCTGTTCCCCAAATACGTAAACCTGCCAGGAAAGCGATTTCACGCTGACTAGTCCAGCGTGCTTTGATCACCCGATTGCCATGATTGGAGAGCAGTTCTACCGCATTGGGACAGGTTGTCCGGTGAATTTTGATGCCTTCATTGATGGTCACAAATCCAAACACGTCATCGCCGGGAATTGGATTACAACAAACGGAGAGTTTGTAATCTACAATATCCATATCTTCTCCGATCAGGAGTTGATCGTGTTCAGGCCCTTTCAAACTCTTAATCTCCCTCGTAAAGGAGGATTCGTCCTTCACCTTTCCCGCAGATTTGGATTTATGTTTTTGGAGCTCCTTAAATTCCTTGAACGATTTGATAGTGGTAGGATCAATAATCCCCCTTCCAACCCGATAGTAAAATTCATTCGCGGTCTTCAAATCATAGAAGGCCCGAAGCTCTTCGATCACCTCTGAGGTGAAGTCCAGCTTCATGGATTTCAATTTGCGCTGCACAATTTCGCGTCCATCGAGGATTGCAGATTTTTTCTCCTCACGAAGGGCATCCTTAATCTTGGCCTTGGCTCGAGAAGTGACTACTTGATGCAGCCAATCTTCGGAAGGCTTCTGCTTGCTCGAGGTCAGGATTTCTACCTGATCCCCATTTTTTAACTTATAGCTGATTGGAACTAGTCGCTGATTGACCTTTGCCCCAATACATTTAGCGCCGACCATCGTATGAATTTCAAAGGCAAAATCCAATGCAGAAGCGCCAGTGGGAAGTACCTTTAAGTCCCCCTTGGGCGTAAACACAAATACTTCATCGTTGAATAAGTTGCCACGGAAATCATCCATGAATTCAATCGCAGACCCATCGTTGGTTTCCAACATGCTGCGCACCTGATTGATCCAGTCGTCTAATCCGGGCCCAGACTTGCCTGAAGCATCCTTTTCCTTGTACTTCCAGTGCGCTGCATAGCCACGCTCAGCAATATCATCCATTCGACTGGTACGGATCTGCACCTCCACCCACTGTCCGGTCTGGCTCATCACCGTGGTATGAAGCGACTCATAACCGTTGGACCGGGGTGTAGACACCCAGTCTCGTAATCTATTTGGATTGGGCCGGTAAAAATCCGTCACAATGGAATAGGCCTGCCAGCAGTCTGCTTTTTCGTTTTCCAGTTCACTGTCTAGGATGATTCGGATGGCAAACAAATCAAAGACCTCCTCAAAAGGAATGCCTTGCGTCTTCATTTTATTAAAAATCGAGTAAACTGATTTTGGGCGACCTTTAATTGTAAATCGAAAACCCTGACGAATCAACTCATCTTCTACTGGCTGGATAAAATTTTTGATGAATTTATTTCGGTAACTCTTCGATTCATTGATTTTATGGACGATGTCCTGATACGCATCGGTATCGGTATACTTCAAAAACAAATCTTCAAGTTCTGATTTGATCGCATAGAGCCCCAAGCGATGCGCCAGAGGCGCGTACAAATACATGGTTTCGGAGGCGATTTTCAACTGCTTGTTTCGAGGCATACTGCCCAAAGTCCGCATGTTATTGAGTCGATCCGCCAACTTGATCAAAATCACACGAACATCATCCGAAAGTGTAAGCAACATTTTACGGAAGTTCTCCGCTTGCTGGGAACTTCCATATTCGAATACTCCAGAAATTTTGGTCAGGCCATCAATAATGGTCATGACCTTATATCCAAAATCTCGCTCAATATCCTCCAGCTCGAGATCCGTATCTTCAACTACATCGTGTAGCAATGCCGAAATAATGGAAGTGGTACCCAAACCAATCTCCTCCACACATACGAGTGCCACCTCTAGGGGATGGTAGATATAGGGTTCACCCGACTTTCGACGCATGTCTTTGTGCGCCTCCAATGAAATTGTAAAGGCCTTTTTGATCAGTTTCGTATCCCCCGATTTTAAAACAGGCTTTGCCTGACGGAGCAACCTTCGATACCGTTTAAGGATTTCATTACGTTCTTCAGCTACATCAGCTTGAATCATTGGCGTTTTTTATTTGAGTTCAAATTTGATAGGTAATGAAACAGGATTCTATATTTTTTAGATTTTTTTTTCAATGCCTTGCAGTAAATTAGAATATGTCTTTACCTTTGCATCCACAATTGGAAAAGAGTTTTTATTTTTCATTTGGTCACATGCGGATGTGGCGAAATTGGTAGACGCACTAGACTTAGGATCTAGCGCCGCGAGGCATGGGGGTTCGAGTCCCTCTATCCGCACCCTACTAGCCCTCAATCCCTCCCCTACCCAGTAGGATAGAGATTGGGGGTTTTTAATTCAAAACCAATTAATTGAACATACTTTGGAAATTACAGTAGACAAGCACACCGCAAATCAAGCTTCTATTAAAATTAAGCTTATTGAGGCAGATTATCAACCAAAGGTTGATGCTAAACTTAAAGACTACGCCAAAAAGGCTGTAATCCGAGGCTTTCGCCCAGGAAAAGCGCCTGTAACCATGGTAAAAAACATGTATGGCGTATCCCTACTCGTAGAAGAAATAAATACCATACTGGGTGAATCACTTAACAATTTCCTGAAAGAACAAACTTTTAGAGTTTTGGGTGAACCGCTTCCTGTTGAAAAAACAGAAAATTCAATCGACTGGAAAAATCAGAAGGATTTCGATTTCGAATACAAAATCGGTTTCATAGAATCAGTCCAGGTTCAACTAGACCAAAAGATCAAAGGCACAAAGTACAGCATCAAAGTTGATCAAAAATTGATCGATGAAACCCTAGAAAATCTTACGGCTCAGTATGGAGAGAGCACCAACCCTGAAGTTTCGGAAGCGGGCGACTTCATTTATGGAGATTTGAAATCCACCACTACAGATTTCTCAAAGACAGTTTCTGCTGATACTGCCAAACTTTCCAAAAAGTTGGCTGGCAAGTTTATCGGGCTAAGCAAAGAGGCAGTAGTCGAGTTTGAAAGCAAAGAAGTTAAAAAAGACGAATGGACTGCGGGCTTTGGACTATCAGATGAAGAAGGAGATGCGGCTATGGGTAGCTACACCTTTACTGTAAAGAACATCAACCGTAAGGCGAAGGCTGAACTTAACCAAGAATTTTTCGATAAAATCTTTGGTCCTGATCAAGTAAAATCTAAAAAGGAGTTTGAAGAAAAAGTAAAAGAAACCCTTCAGGGCAGTTACGACAAAGAATCTAAGGTCTTCACAGAAGAAGAGCTTAAGAAATTGATCGTTAACACCGCAAACCTGTCTCTTCCTGATGCCTTCCTTAAAGAATGGTTGGTCAAGGCAAACGAAGGAAAAGTTACCGAATCTGAAGTAGAAGCAGATTATCCAATCTATGCTAAGCAACTTTCTTGGTCTTTAATTTCCAACCAAGTGGCTAAAGATCATTCCATTCAGGCTGAGCATGCAGATGTGATTGAGAAAACAAAGGAAATGGTTCGTGAGCAATTTGCTTCTTCAGGATTAGGAGCACAATTGGAATCTAGCATGGACATGTTTGTAGACAACTACCTCAAGGGCAACGAGGGTCAAAATTACATGAATATGATGACCTCTGTACAAAATGAGAAAGTGCTTGCCTTTATTCAAGAAAAGATAAAGATGACAGACAAAAATTTATCGATTGACGAATTCAAGGAACTTTTGGACAAGTAATCGAATTATGAACTATATTGAAAAGTCCTTTTTTAAAGGACTTTTTTAGTTTTGTCTCCTAGAAAAACCAAAGACATGATCAACAAGGAAGAATTTAGAAAATACGCCATTCACAACCAAGGTGTTAGTGGTACGGCATTTGACCAATACACCACCCATATTGAAAACATGACCCGCTCAGTTATTGAAGAGCGTCCACAGAATTTTAGAGAAATCGATGTGTTTTCTCGATTAATCATGGATCGAATCATTTTTCTAGGGACTGGTGTAGATGACCATATTGCCAATATTATTGTGGCTCAGCTCCTCTTTTTAGAATCTGTAGACTCCAAAAAAGATGTACTCCTTTACATCAACAGCCCAGGTGGCTCTGTGACTGCTGGCCTAGGGATCTACGACACCATGCAATACATTGGTCCAGATGTCGCTACGATTTGTACGGGCATTGCTGCATCGATGGGAGCCGTACTATTGGCAGGAGGCGCAAAGGACAAACGCTCTGCATTGAAGCATGCACGTGTGATGATCCACCAACCCTCTGGCGGCATGCAAGGCCAATCTACGGATATGGAGATCTCTTTGAAGCTGATTCTAGCCATGCGCCAAGAGCTCTATCAAATCTTAGCCAACCACACTGGCAAATCTTTTGAAGAAATTGAAAAAGATTCAGACCGAGATTACTGGTTGAGAGCCCCAGAAGCAAAAGAATACGGCTTAATTGATGAGGTACTCATTAAAAAAACTCCCTAATGGCTCAACCCACTTGCTCCTTCTGCGGTAGAAATAAAAAGGACGTTGACTTGATGGTGTCGGGTATCTCTGCCCACATCTGTAACTTCTGCATTGAACAAGCCTTTGAAATTGTTGTTGAGGACAAGAAGAACAAGAAATCAAGTTCCAAAATTGCCGTAAAACTCAAAAAACCAAAGGAACTCACCGAATACCTAGACCATTATGTGATTGGGCAAGAAGATGCCAAAAAAGTGCTTACCGTAGCAGTTTACAACCATTACAAGCGCTTGCAGCAGAAGCAAGAAGCCGATGAGGTAATGATTGAGAAATCAAATATCATCATGGTCGGTGACACGGGAACAGGCAAAACTTACCTAGCCAAAACGCTAGCCAAAATTCTCGAAGTTCCTTTTTGCATAGCAGATGCCACCGTACTCACGGAAGCAGGCTACGTAGGTGAAGATGTGGAAAGCATTCTAACCCGATTACTTCAAGCAGCGGACTATAAGGTAGAAGAAGCTGAAAGAGGGATTGTTTACATTGACGAATTGGATAAAATTGCACGTAAATCCGATAACCCATCCATCACGCGTGATGTCAGTGGTGAAGGAGTGCAGCAAGCGCTTTTGAAGCTTTTAGAAGGCACAGTAGTCAATGTTCCCCCTCAAGGAGGCAGGAAGCATCCGGATCAAAAGATGATCGCTGTAAACACTGAAAACATCCTATTTATCTGTGGAGGAGCCTTTGATGGAATCGCAAGACACATCGGGAAGCGTCTCCATACCCAGCCCATGGGCTTCAGCTCTTCGGCTACAAGTATGACGGCGGATCGTGACAACTTACTTCAGTACGTCACAGCGCAGGACCTCAAAGCTTTTGGACTTATTCCTGAATTGATTGGTAGACTTCCTGTGCTCACGCATTTGGATCCCTTACATAAAGATACCCTCAAGCGTATCCTTACGGAACCCAAAAATGCACTAGTGAAGCAATATGCCAAACTGATGGCCATGGAGGGTGTTGCCTTAACCTTTGAGGAAGGGGCTTTGGATTTTATTGTAGATAAAGCGGTGGAATACAACCTAGGTGCTCGCGGACTTCGATCTATTTGTGAGGCCATCGTCACAGACGCCATGTACGACATCCCTTCCGATAGTAGCATCACCGATTTAAACATCGATGAAGCCTACGCAAGGTCAAAATTTGACACCTCCAAATTCAAGCAATTACAGGTAGCTTAAATCTCAAACCCCGATCGCATCGGGGTTTATTTTTTTTAGGAAGCTTCAACTCCCAGAATCAATTGAGCAGTTTGCTGAGAAGCAGATTCCTCCCCTATTTTTGATCGAATTAGGGCATATCCTTCAAGTATCTCCTTCCGATAAGCCAAATCTGACAGCAAGCGATTTAGTTCCTTACGAAGATTAATCGATGAAAAATCATCTTGGATCAGCTCACGGACTACCTGATGATCTGCAATCAA
>CANHCD010000041.1 GCA_947458795.1 Cyclobacteriaceae bacterium
CAGGACAAGTACTTGAGCGCCAACAGAGGCGGATATGCTCAAAGAGGTGCTGTGATCATGCCAATGGTATACCGTGCTGACCTTTCTTTTGCGCAGCAGTTGTTTACCAACATTGGTAGCAAGAGAAATACCTTGGAATTCCGTGTGGATATTTTGAACGTGGGCAACTTGCTTGATTCGGATTACGGTGTAGGCAAGACCTTCAACTCTACGCAGCCTATTGTAGTAGGTACACCTGTTGCTAGTGCAGACGGCAGACCTCAGTACAGAATGAGAAACTTTGGAACGAGCTTAGTCTCTGAAACATACAGAGCCACCGCTGGTGTAGCTGACGTTTGGAGAATGCAGTTTGGTTTGAGATATATCTTCAACTAAGCTTTAATCTTGATTCTTTGAAAGCGCCCCGAACTTCGGGGCGCTTTTTTTGTTATCCATTTGGAACTGTCCATCGCCTTTATTTTTGGGTTTTAAGGGAATATCCCTTCTATTATCCATTGATGGTGAGGATTTGCCATCCTTATGTTTTCTAAAGAACTGCAAGAAAACTAAGGTATATTTGTATTTCATTGGAGAAAAACTCTCCTTGTTATCCTTGCTGTATGTTATACTTTAAGCAATTTCTGCATTCTCAAAGTAGCGAGTGGGTCGTGTTCATCCACGGCGCAGGTGGGAGCTCTGCGGTATGGCATAAGCAGCTGCGTGATTTTCAGAAAGATTTTAACCTGTTGTTGATTGACCTTCGCGGTCACGGTAAATCAGCAGACATGCCTGAAGCTATCTGGAAGCAGCATTACACATTCGAGGCAGTCACCAAAGATATCTTAGAGGTATTGGATCACCTCAAGCTTCCACCAGCACATTTTATGGGAGTTTCTTTGGGTACGATCTTGGCAAGACAGCTTGCAGAAATGGCTCCTGCACGGGTCAAATCCCTTGTAATGGCTGGAGCAGTTACTCGGTTAACCGTGCAAAGTAGATTACTAGTATTTTTCGGAAATACCTTTAAGCGCATCATTCCCTTCATGTGGTTGTATCGACTTTTTGCTTTTGTGATCATGCCTCGAAAGCAACATGCAGAGTCGCGCAACCTCTTCATTCATGAGGCCCAAAAACTTTGTCAAAAAGAGTTCATTCGCTGGTTTAAATTGACCAAGGACATCAATCCGCTGCTACGGTATTTCAAGGAAAAAGACCTGGGAATTCCCACCCTCTACGTGATGGGGGATCAGGATGTGATGTTTTTGGAACCAGTCAAAAATTTAATTCGTGCACACAAAAATTCGATTCTTCGTGTTTTGGATACCTGTGGTCATGTCGTCAACGTGGAAAGACCAGAGGAGTTCAACCAGCTCTCGATTGCTTTTATAAAAAACCAACAGTAACTGCCTATTATTCCAATGAAAAAACAAACCAAAATCTTTCTAGTTCTTGGCATCATTTTGCTACTGGCGGTAGCTTATTTTTATCCAAGACTCGGTACGCAAGCGGATGGTGAAGGTGCTGCACCTTCTGGCCAAAATGGAGGGGGCAATGCAGAACCTTTAGTGGTGAATGTAATTCAACTAAAAAAGGAAACGCTCAATAACCAGCTCCAAGTATCAGGGACCATTTTGCCGAATGAATCGGTAGATATCAAACCTGAAATTAGCGGTTTGGTTACCAAAATAAATTTTAAAGAAGGGCAATATGTGACCAAGGGAACACCACTTCTGTACCTCAATGACAATGAACTTCAAGCGCAGTACCAACGCTTACAGTACACTCAAAAATTAGTTCAAACACAGGAATCTAGACAAAAGCAGCTTTTAGCTCGAGAGGCTATCAGCCAGGAGGAATACGATATTGTGCTTAATCAGTACAATACCGCCCTTTCTGACATCAAGCTGGTACAGGCGCAACTGGAGAAAACGGTGATTCGTGCACCTTTCAATGGGCGATTGGGTCTTCGTCAAGTTTCCGAAGGAGCGGTAATCAATGCGGCTAATATTATCGTAAGCATTGTCAACATCGACCCCATCAAATTGGAGTTCTCTATTCCTGAACGCTATTCAGGCCTTATTGCAGAAGGTTCTTCGATCTACTTCAGTAGTGAATCGTCTACCGAAGAGGTGGAAGGAAAAGTATATGCTTTTGAGCCCCAGATCGACGCGGCTACCCGAACTATCAAATTAAGAGCACAAAGCCCCAACAAAAGCGGCAAATACCTACCTGGAATGTTTGTGAAGATTCGTTTTGTGTTAGATGTAAAAGAAGATGCCCTATTGGTTCCAGCTGAATCTGTAATTCCTGAATTGTCTGGCTACAAGGTATTTGTGGTAGGAGCCGATGGAAATGCTGAACAGCGGATGATTGAAATCGGTACGCGAACAGATACGCAAGTTCAAGTAATCTCTGGATTGAAGGAGGGGGACTTGGTGCTTACTACCGGTGTGATGCAAGTCAGACAGGGCATGCCTGTCAAGCCTACAACCATTAACTAAGCGATCTCATGGCTAGTCTTTCAAGTATAAGTATCAAAAGGCCTGTTTTGGCCATTGTGATGTCACTGGTGATTTTAATCTTCGGTGGGATCGGCATATCGCTCTTGGGGGTACGAGAATATCCATCTGTGGATCCTCCAGTAATCAATGTGAGTACCTCCTATGTGGGAGCCAACTCAGATGTCATCTTGGCGCAAATTACGGAGCCACTTGAAGAGCAGATCAATGGAATCCAAGGAATCAAATCCCTAACCTCCACGAGTGCGGATGGAAGAAGCAATATTACTGTAGAGTTTGAAGTAGGTGCTGACCTTGAGGCTGCAGCAAACGACGTGCGGGACAAGGTTTCTGGTGCGCAACGCAGTCTTCCACCTGATGCTGACCCTCCGGTAGTTTCCAAGGCTGACGGAGATTCTCAGCCCATTGTGGGCGTGAATGTAAAAAGTGATAGCAGAAGCTTGCTAGAGCTTACCGAAATAGCGGATAATGTGTTCAAAGAACGCTTGCAGACCATCCCTGGAGTAAGTAGGGTTCAGATCTGGGGCGAAAAAGAATATGCCATTCGACTCCGAATGGACCCCCTCAAAATGGCCTCTTATGGAATCACTCCAATGGATGTCCTGAGTAAAATCCAAACTGAAAATGTGGAGCTTCCTTCTGGAAGAATTGAGGGGCAAACTATTGAGCTTTCTGTTCGAACAAAAAGCCGTTTGAGCTCCCCCCAAGAATTCAATGAGTTGATCATCAAAGAAAGTGAATCCAACCTCGTTCGCTTCCAAGATATCGGTACCGCTGAGCTTTCGGCACTGAATGAAAAAACGCTCCTTCGACGCGATGGCGTGCCGATGGTAGCAGTGGTATTGGTTCCACTTCCTGGATCCAACAACATTGAAATTGCGGATGAGTTCTACAAGAGATTGGAGTTTATCAAGAAGGACTTGCCTGCCGATATAGGAGTGGAACTTGGATTTGACGGCACTTCCTACATCCGACAGTCGATTTCCGAGGTGGAAGAAACCATCATCACTGCTTTTATTCTTGTGGTGTTGATTATTTTTCTTTTCCTCCGTGACTGGAGAACTACCTTTATTCCAGTAGTTACTATTCCCATTTCCTTGATTGGGGTATTTTTCATCATGTATTTGATGGACTTTTCCATCAATGTGCTTACCCTATTGGGGATCGTACTATCGATTGGTTTGGTAGTCGATGATGCCATTGTGGTATTGGAAAATATTTATGCCAGAATTGAAAAGGGAGAAAAGCCCATGGAGGCTGCTGCCAAAGGTTCGGAGGAAATATTTTTCGCAGTAATTGCGACCACAGTTGCCCTTGCAGCAGTATTCTTACCCGTAATTTTCTTGACGGGAACCACGGGAAGACTATTTCGAGAATTTGGAATTGTAGTTGCCGGCTCGGTAATCATTTCTGCTTTTGTGGCCTTGACGATGACCCCGATGTTGAGCGCAAAAATGCTCAAGCATCGCAGCCAGCAAAATGCATTTTATCGATTTACCGAACCCTTCTTTGTTTGGCTGAATAAAAGCTATGAAGCAGGGCTCACAAAATTCATGAAGGTGAAATGGGTTTCTTTTCCCATCATCCTTGTCATGGGCTTGGGGATTTATTGGTTTTTTACCAACCTCCAAACGGAACTTGTTCCTATGGAGGATCGCTCCGAATTGCGAATCAACATGACTGGCCCCGAAGGAGCTACCTTCTCCTTTATGGATCAGGTGATCACCGACTTGAATACACAGCTTGAGAAGGAAATTCCGAAGTCGGAAGTTGCCAGCATGACAAGTATGACCTCACCAGGCTGGGGCACCGCAAATACCAACTCTGGATTTATTCGTCTCATGTTGACGGATGCTTCCCAGCGTTCCCGTACCCAGCAGGAAATCTTTACTCAAATCAATGCCTCTCTCAAAGGGGTGACTGCAGTACGTGCTTTTGCGCAGCAGCCGGCTTCCATTGGCGACCGTCGTGGAGGGCTACCTGTTCAATACGTGATTCAGGCTCCTACCTTGGAAAAATTAAAAGCGGTCATCCCGAAGTTTATGGAGAAGGCCGCTCAAAATCCGTCCTTCATTTTCACCGACATCAACCTCAAGTTTACCAAGCCTGAATTGGAAATTGAGATTGACCGAGAGCGAGCACGAAATATGGGCGTTTCTGTTCAAGAGATTGCGCGAACCTTACAACTTTCCTACTCGGGACAGCGATTTGCCTACTTTATCAAAGGGGGCAAACAGTACCAGGTTGTGGGTGAAATGCAGATTCAGGACCGAAACGAACCGGTGAACTTGCGCATGCTCTACGTTCGAGGAGATAATGGACAGCTAATTCAATTGGATAACTTGGTGCGTGTAGTTGAGAAAAGTACGCCGCCGCAGCTCTATCGATTCAATCGATTTGTGAGTGCGACCGTTTCAGCCAACTTAGCGGATGGGGTGACCATCGGCGCAGGCTTGGATGAGATGGACAAAATTGCTGCTGAGGTCTTGGATGATTCCTACGCTACCGATGTTTCTGGACCCTCCAAGGAATTTAGAGAGAGCTCCAACAGCTTGTTGTTTGCATTTATTTTTGCCTTGGTGTTGATCTACTTGGTACTTTCTGCTCAGTTTGAAAGTTTTGCCGATCCATTGACCATCATGTTCACCGTACCTTTGGCCATTTTTGGGGCCTTGGCCACGCTTTGGGTATTTGATTTTACGCTCAACATTTTCAGCCAGATTGGGATCATCATGCTCATCGGCTTGGTGACTAAAAACGGCATTTTGATTGTTGAATTTGCCAATCAACGGAAAGAAGAAGGAATGGATGTTGAGGAGGCGATTTATGGAGCGGCAGTATCTCGACTTCGACCGATTTTAATGACCAGTATGTCTACCATTTTAGGTATTCTTCCAATTGCCTTGGCCTTGGGTGCTGGGGCAGAGAGCAGGGTGCCTATGGGAGCTGCGGTTATTGGAGGTCTTGCCTTTTCCACGGTATTGACACTCTTCGTTATTCCAGGGGTGTACACCTATCTAACTTCCAAAAAAGGCGTTTTAGCAAAAACAGTATGAAAATAGGAACACTTTTGCTTGCATTCCTGCTACCAATCCTACCAGTATGGGCTCAAGTACAGGAACCGCTAGATCTTGAAAAAGCGCTGCAACTAGGGTTGGAGAATAACCTCCAAGTGAAAATTGGCGTCGAAAACCGGAATCTGCGAGAGCTCGACAAAAAAATAGCTGCAGGAAGTTTATTCATGCCTACCTTAAATGCGAACTACCTGCGCACTTTTGCTACAGAAGATGTGACCCAGACTTTTGTCAGTGATCCTAAAAACCCTAGACAAATTGATGCCGCAAAATCCAAAAACAAAGCATATAGCTTTGTGGGGATTTATGGATTTAGACCTGAGTCCTTGCTGACCATGCGTCGACTTGGGGTGCTGGAAGAAATAAGTGACTTGGATGCAAAGGTGATTGTAGAGAATACAGTAGCCGGAATTTCCACCGCTTATTACCGCTTGATTTTGGAATTGCAGCGCCTAAAAGTGCTACAGCAAACCTTGTTCTTGAGTAAGGCGAGATTGGATATCTCCCAAGCACAGTATGAATTGGGCGGAGCTGGAAAAAGAGATTATCTAGCCGCCCAAGTAGATTACAATGGAGATTCCAGCTTATTGATGACCCAGTATCAAGTCATTCAAAACGCACGAGTTAACCTGAATGAATTGCTTGCAGCGGATCCTGACACCAACTTTCTGATTCAAGACAGCACCATCACTATTGGGGATCGATTGGCTCTTGATTCGCTTTACGAAAGTGCCTTTTTAGAGAATAAGCAGTTGTTGGTCAATCAACGAAACAATAACGAAGCCTTCCTTCGGATTAGAGAACTTCAAGCCTCAAGACTCCCAGGAATAAACCTGAATTCAAGTTTTAACAATTCTGTTTTTAACTCCGATGCAGGTTTCTTGATTCAAAACGAACGGCAAGGTCTCAATTATGGAGGTACCATCACCTTCAACCTATTTAGTGGACTCACACTCAATCGACGAATTCAAAGCGCAAAAGTAAACCAGCGCATTCAGGACTATTCTTTGGAGCAGTATGAAATACAGTTGAAGTCGGATATCCAACGCGCTTACAATACCTATGAGAATAACTTGGGATTACTCTCCATAGAACAAACGAATTACCAAGTGGCGAAAGAGAATTCAGAAATTGCCTTGGAACGATTCAGGTTAGGAATTGCATCCTATCTTGAATTTAGAGATGCTCAGGTCAATCTCCTATCTGCAGAGAATAGACTGATCACCTCGATTTTTCAGATCAAACAACAAGAGATTGAGTTGCTCCGGTTGTCCGGAAAGATATTTTTCACCAGCAGCTTGGAGGACTTTGAGGTTCCAGCGAATTAACTGAAAAGGAGGCCTAGGCCTCCTTTTTTTTCGTTAAGTAAAAAATACAGAATATAATTTGGCACAGGCTTTGCCAACTATCTCCAAACTAAGCAGCAATGCTGTCCACTAGCATGGAAAGAAAGAAACAAATAGTAGTTGTTGGAGTGCTAATTTTTTTAGGATTGGGGGCCATTGGCTACCTCAATAACTGGTTTACCCAGTCTTCAAAACAAGAGTTTATTCTGGATAAAGAAGGGATTTTAACCCGAGGCACCTTGCGCGTTGCAGTGGATAACAACTCCAGCAGCTTTTACATCTATCGAGGTAGAAGGATGGGTTATGAATACGAGCTCCTCCTAGACCTTGGCAAGGAATTGGGTGTTCAAGTCGAATTTGTAGTGGCTTCGGACATTGATGAAGCCTTCACTAAGTTAGAGGAAGGTAGAGTAGATTTAATTGCCATGAATGTCCAGCAGAATGATGAGCGGGAAAGCTTTGTCATTTTTACCGAAGCCATTGGCTCCATGAGTACGGTGCTTGTGGGAAGAGAAAAGCTCACTTCTTGGGATACCCTTGGAATGGATACGGTGGTTGTACGTAAAGGGGCGGTATACAAAAGCCAACTTGAACAGATCAAGGATTCCCTAAGTCTTGATTTTACTATCCTTGAAGTTCAAGACCACGAAGAAACCTTACTTGATCGTGTTTACGAACAGGAACTGCGTTGGACCGTTGCAGAAAAGAATGTTGCGCAAACCAATGCAACCTATTACGATGAACTTCAGCTTGGGCTGGAAGTATCCAAAGAAGAGCCGGTGACCTGGGCCCTGCGAAGTACATCCCCAAATTTGCTCCAAGCAGTGAACAGTTGGCTGGTGGAAAAAAAGAAGGTTTTCATCCCGCGTACCTATGCGCGGTATTTTTTGAATTCTAAAAACCAATACGAACGTACCACAAACGCCTATTCTTCCCTTGGGGGGAATCGAATTTCCGTTTACGATGAACTCATCCAAGCCCAAGCCCAATCCCTTGGATGGGATTGGCGTTTGCTGGCAGCCTTGGTGTACAAGGAGTCGAGATTTGATACCACTGCGCTTTCATATGCAGGAGCCCAGGGATTGTTGCAATTGATGCCCGTAACTGTAGAACGATTTGGGGTAACCAATCCCAATGATCCTGTGGAGTCCTTGAAAGGAGGAGTGAAGTACCTGCAGTACTTGGATAAATTTTGGATGGAACGAGTTCCTGAAACCAATGAGCGAATTAAGTTTATATTGGCCTCCTACAACATTGGTCAAGGGCATGTGGATGATGCCTGGAGATTGACCTTGAAGTATCGGAAAAATACCCAAAGCTGGCAGGAGGTTTCTAACTTTTTGAATCTAAAAAGCGATCCCAAATACTACAGGGATCCGGTGGTAAAAAGTGGATATGCCAAAGGACACATCGCGGTGAAGTACGTGCGCGATGTGCTGGCTTTATTTCAATCCTACAAGGACTTGGTTGATCCTTGATCTTTAGTGCAGTTCAAATAGCCCCTCTATTTCTACAGGGATATTATCTGGTAAGGAACCCATGCCCACAGCAGAGCGTACTCCGATTCCCATTTCTTTCCCCCAAACTGCCGCGAAGAGTTCACTGCAGCCATTCATGACATAGGGGTGTCTTTCAAAAGAGGAGACACAGTTGACCATGCCGAGTACCTTGATCACTCGTTTTACTTTGTCCAAAGAACCAAGCGAGGCCTTTATTGTGGCCAACATGGCAAGCCCTACTTGTCTTGCCGCAAGTTTGCCCTGCTCGATATCCAGATCTTCCCCGATTCTACCAATAATCAAGCTTCCGTCCTGAGTCACGGTACCATGGCCAGAGAGGTAAAGAAAATTGCCCACCACCAAGCTGGGAGTATACACCCCCAAAGGAGTTGGTGCAGGAGGAAGGATCAAGCCAAGCTGTTCGAAATTTTGTTCAGGACTAGTCATAAGGGATTGCTGTTGGAATAGGGATTCAATTAAATGGATGCAAATGGTTCTGGGTATGCTAAAGTATGAATTTTCGGAGGAGTCAACACCCTTTTTGGACTTAGAGAATCAGATCCAGCAGGAGTACACCGCCTAATCCAGCGACAGCTACGATCGTTTCCATCAGCGTCCAAGAGCGCAGCGTGTCTTTGACGCTGAGGTTAAAGTATTCTTTAAACATCCAGAAGCCTCCATCATTGAAGTGTGAAAATACCAAACTCCCAGCTCCAATGGAAAGCACCAATAAATTGGGATCTACATTGAGTGTCGGCACAAGTGGAGCGATAATGCCCGCCGTGGTCAAACCGGCTACAGTGGCAGAGCCCACGGCAACACGGATCACAGCGGTGATCAACCAAGCCAAAATTAAGGGATGCATGTCCCAAGATTGAATTCCCTCAGCTAGCGCTAAGCTCACCCCGGAATCTGTGAAAATCTGCTTCAAAGCACCTGCGCCAGCTACAATCAATAAGATCATCGAAATATCTTTCGTAGCAACCGTGTAGATGTCCATCAACTGCGTCATGGATTGCTTTCTCCGAAGGCCTAGGGAATACGTGGCAAAGGCTACAGAAACCAACATCACCACACTCGGGTTGGCTAGGAAATTGAGAAGGGGTCGTAAGGGGTCTTCTGGAGCAACAGACAAAGACAGGATGGTGGTGACTACTAGGAGGACCACGGGAAGTAAGGCTGTAAATACGCTGGTGCCAATGCCGGGAAGTTCAGATTCTGGCTTTGGATCTGCCTGAAATGTTTGTAACGGCTTTGCCGCAATGTTTTTAAGAAAAGGGGCAAGCAATGGCCCTGCAAGAATGATCGTTGGAATGGCAATAATTCCTCCATAAAGGAGGGTAAGGCCCATGTTGGCACCAAACTGACCTACCAAAGCTGCGGGTGAGGGGTGCGGAGGAAGAAATCCATGGGTGACCGATAAGGCTGCTAGCAAGGGTAAACCTACATACACTGCAGGCAGTTTATATTGGTGGGAAAGGGTAAATGCCAGCGGTACAAGCAATACAAACCCTACATTGTAAAATAAAGGGACACCAACTACGAGGCCGGTCAATGCCATGGCCCAGGTGATGTATTTTTCGCCAAAGATACCCATCAAGAACCCCGCAATCCGCTGTGCTGCCCCACTTTCAGCCACCAGCTTGCCCAGCATGGCTCCAGTAACAATCACAATGACCAAGTCCCCCAAAAGTGCGCCCATCCCTTTTTGAATGGAGCTGGCAACCTGATCTGCCGGTAGCCCCAACAAAAATCCAGCAGCAATCGCCGAAATTAAAAAAGAGAGGAAGGGATTCAGCTTGGCCCACACAATCAGCAAGACCAACAGGGCAATGGAAAGAAATACAAAGAGTAAGGTCATGGGTTTAAATTGGCTCGTAGTCTTAGAAAGTTAGGGAAATCTTCTAAAATCTGGCTGTTCCCTTTTCAAAATCTTGCCCCTATTCATTTTCAATTTTCCTACGAATGGGGAGCACGGTTGCCTCCCGGTAGCTCCCAATCGTAAATTCAGCACCGGATAGCTCCGCCCACTTCAACCGCCTTTTAGCCCAAGGGAATCCTTCAAGTACTCCAGGAATAGAGCGGCCTGGAGCAGCCAGTCCCCTGCTGACTACACGCAGGTCAACTACTTGCTCCAGCAAGAGGCTGTCCGCCGAGATTCGTAGCTCCAGTTCCTCTTGCCCTAATCTCGGGTTTCCCAATACTTGAAAATAACTGTGAAGTTGATACACGATTTCCGTTCCGTCCACATCCTGAAAATTAGCGTCGTGATTGGCGCCTTTCTGTTCGACAAATTGAATGCTGAGGTTTCCTCCTGCCGGAGTTGGCCCCAGTACTTGGAGTCCTCGAAAACCTCCATTGGCTAGGTCTTCAAAAGGGAAGGTTCCTGAAGTAGGCGTCAGGAGGCCGGGAAGTCCAAAATAGCTGAGCTGCCGAAGCCTGTGCCAGCTCCCTCCTTGGTAGTTGAAGGTGCCGAGGCTGGAGGTATTGAGCAGCAGGTCATGACCTTGAAAATCCAAAATTCCCGCCAGCATCGTCAGGCTTCGGTAGATGCTAAGATCGGACCCGAGGCTTACCTTCCCCGCAGGCTTCTGGAGGATTAGGGAGCCTAGCAGCAGAGTCTTAGTTTGTAGAGACTGGTCTTCGGTTCCGCTCAGGGTGAGTTGGGTAGGGGCAAGCTGGAAGCTACCTTGACCTACTTCTTGAAGATTTCCCTGAAGGACTAGCTGGGTAGGAAGTAAAAGATCTGCATTCCCATCCACAACCAAGTGGCGGACCAAATTAGGCTTGGCAGAGGAAGTTAGGGTACTTGAAATGAAGCTCATGGGACCTTGGTTGCCTCTAAAAATCAAACTTCCATCAAGGTTAAAGTTGGCGGCTTCAATTTTCGGGTCTTGCCCTTCCAAGAGGAGGGTAGCGTTCCGCTGCAGGTCAAAAAGTATGGCAGGATTAGTTCCTGTTCGATGGATCATTTGAGCACTACATTCCGACCGGAAGGTAGCTCCCGCCTCCACCGTAAATGTTCCAAAAGGCCCAGATCCATTGTTGCTAAGTTCGGTATTGAAGGACAGCGTGAAGCAAGGTAAAGAGCTGATGGTAGCATCATTTTTTTGGTACAGGCTGCCCGACCGAACGCGAAAGAAAAGAGC
>CANHCD010000042.1 GCA_947458795.1 Cyclobacteriaceae bacterium
ATCTTTGGCAGGCAGGCGAGTTATTGGCTATCGGTACTTCCTTTTGGATACTGGATTTCATCATCCTTAAACTGAAGGAGGTCTTCCAGCCTACCTGCTGAATTGTAAAACTTCCAAGGTCCTTGTTTTTTACCATCCTTCATATATCCTTCAGATGCCTTTCTCCCGGATTCGTGGTAATAGATCCAAAGCCCTTCAGATTTACCTCCTTGGTAGCTGCCTTCGGATTCTTTTTGTCCTGTGACATAGTAGGTAATACGGGTGCCTATTCCGTCTTTCAAGGTACCCTTGTCTCGAGTTTCTTTTCCATCTAGGGTATAATAGTCACTTACATTGAGGAGCCTGCCGTTGTCCCAAAACTCTTCTTGTGTGAGCTGCTTGTTGTCGTAGAATAATCCCCAAATCCCATCCTCAAACCCTAAGTTGAAGGTGCCTACAGACTTTAGTTGACCGCCATCGTAGTAATATACCCACTGCCCATTCTCCATTCCGAGTAGGTATTCCCCTTCAGCCGCCAAAATGCCCATTTTATTGAAATACTTCCATAGGCCTGTTTTGAGGTCACTTTTGTATTCTCCAATGGCATACAAACTCCCATCTGGGTAAAAATTCTTCCAAACCCCAACTTTTGCACCTCCTGCATATTGACCTTGTACTGAAAGTTTGCCCGAACTGTGGTTTTCGACATAATCACCTTCGGGAACACCCAAGACATAGGTTTTGCGTTTGGAAATTTCCTTGTTGGGAAAATATTCTTCCCAAACCCCCACGGCTACATTGTTTTCATACCGCTCTTTTCGCGCCAAGCGTCCAGTTTCATAAAAATAGCTCCACTCGCCAATTCGATTGCCAAAATCATCGTAGTATTCTTCCGATTCAGGGATTTTTGTTCCTGGGAAAAAGCTTTTCCAAGCGCCAATTTTCTCCCCGTTTTTGTAGGTGCCAGACTGGTAGACCACATTGGGTAACGAAAAGGTCTTGTAAACACCTTCAAATTGCCCTTTGACTGCAGTGGCTTCGGCCATGATATTTCCTTGTGGATCAAATTCGAAATAGGGGCCTTCCCGCAATCCATCTACATAAAATTCGCGCACAGCAAGTTCTCCCTCTGGGAAGTAGCTGAGCCATTGTCCAGCTTTTTTGCCAGCTGCATAATTGCCTTCCAACTTGACCTGAGTAGGATCCACGTAAAAATCCTTTTCAGTACTTCCATAATATTCCGTGTATTTACCTACCAAAATGCTATCCTGAAAGATCATGTCTTTCACTAAGTAGCCATTCGAATCAAAAAATCGAGCTGGCCCAAAAAGTTTTCCATTCCTGTAATCTGCTAGCTCTTTTGGCTTGCCACTGGCATGAAAACTCGCCCATTGTCCATCGCGAAGGCCATTTTTAAACGTTCCTTCTGTAATTAAGGTGTTGGTTTTTGCATTGTAAAACTTCCATAGTCCAGTTTGACGCTGATTTTCAACTACACCTGTCCCAACAATTGAAGAATCATTGGTGTACCGCACTGCGATTTTTGAAGTCTGTGCAAAAAGCGAATAATGAAGAAGGGAGAATACTGCGATCAGTACATACTTCATGGCAAATCAGGATCTTAAAGGTAGGTTGGAAATAGATTTCGGTACACGGAATTGGGTGATTTCCCTATTCCTACGTAAAAAATCATTTCCTGTTTAAAAGTACATGAAATCCTTAAATTTTTTAATTACTCATCCGGATTTGCATGGAGAATTTTCTTTAATTCTTCCTTTAAAATTTGGAGACAATTTTCTTGATCTCCAACCAATGCAATCTCCTTAATCCAGAGCCTAGCTTCTCCTTGGTTTTGAGGGGATTCGGGGTTGGTACTGCGGGCCTGTACCCAGTCCACTTGTACTGCCAAATCCCAGGGGAGGTCATTTCGCCCCAATCGGAATCCATTCTCACTAAATAATCGGTCAGGCTGCGGCATTTGTTTGCCCAGAAAAACGCAGCAAAAAAGTCCATGGCCAAACCAGCTTACAAAACGGATGTTACAACCAAAGTCCAAGTCAAACTCTCGAATCAGGTCAAGCACCAGGTAGGGGAATCCGAGCAGCTGATTTCCTTTGGAGATTTTTTTACCCTTCGATTTTGAGAAAAAATGGATCAATTCCTCATTTGTAACGGAGTTGCCTAGCTGCTCAAAAAGGTCCAAAAAATCAGTTTTCAGTTGATTTTGCCGTTGAACTAGCGTTTTATCTAGCCAGAGATTAAGGTCTAGCTCCGACTTCACTCGGTTACCATTTCAAGAGTGCAGAAGCCCAAGAAAAACCTGAGCCAAAAGCTGCAAGACAAATCAGCTCATTTTCTTTCAATCTTCCCTGTTCCCAAGCTTGGGAGAGTGCAATAGGGATGGTTCCAGCTGTGGTATTGCCCAGGTGCATGATGTTATTGAATACCTTCTCGTCGGGCAACTCCAGTTTCTGTTGTATGTATTGTGAAATCCTCAAATTGGCCTGGTGGGGCACAAGGAGGTCGATGTCGTCCTTAGTCAACTGATTAAATGCCAATGCTTCCTGGATCACTTCCATAAAGCGAACCACAGCATGCTTGAAAACTGCATTTCCATTCATTTTAAGCAAAAAGTCCCCTCGCTCAATCAGTTCTTTGGAGATTCGTTCTTTTCCACTGGAACTTGGGGCTAAGCAATAGAGTTCTTCGGCGTGAGCTCCTTCAGAATGTAGGTGGGTACTGATAATCCCTGCTTGACCAGGCGCTGCTCTGCCCACTACTACCGCACCTGCTCCATCCGCAAATATCACCGAACTGGATCTGCCTTCATCACTTTTATCCAAGGCTGAAGATTGGATTTCAGCACCGACAACTAGGATTTTTTGGTACATGCCGGTTTTGATAAATTGATCAGCAATGGAAAGGGCATAGATAAAGCCAGAACAAGCATTTCGAATGTCTAGAGCACCGATCGTTTTGAATCCCAGTTCCCGCTGCAGTAGCACGCCATTGCCCGGTAAAAAGTAGTCTGGGGTAATGGTAGCAAAAATAATGAAGTCAATTTCATCTTTTTCTACACCAGCTCGTTCCATGGCCATTTTACTTGCTTTAGCAGCCATGTTGTTTACGGTGTCCACTCCAGGTGTAAACCAACGTCTCTCCTGAATTCCGGTGCGCTCTACAATCCACTCGTTGTTGGTATTCATCATTTGGGAAAGTTCGGTATTGGTGACAATCCGTTCAGGCACATAATGTCCCGCTGCTAGAATTCGTGAAGTATACATGGGCTTAGGGTAAAGTAGATGGGTGTTTGGGTAAATAGCGTTGCAATATCGGTACTGCAAATTAGTTCAACAACAAAAGAGGAGCTGGTTCGGCTTATCCAAAAAGGGTGTAATTCCCAAATTGATCCATAGGGGAGGTCTTCCGGACGAGACTTTGAGAATCATTTTGTACTGAATTGACCAAGGGAGATACCGTGTAGCTACCCATCAATTCAGTGGGGTAGGACTTCAATAATTCCAGAAGTTCGGCCTCAGAACTGTAACTATCCAACCATTTTTTCTCTTGCCCAGGTCTCAAAATCACGGGCATGCGATCGTGAACTTCTGACACCAATTCATTTGGGCTGGTAGTGAGAATTAAAAATGTATGTTGAGACTCTCCGGATACCGTTTCATATTCTTCCCAAATACCAGCAAAAGCAAAAGGTTCCTCCTCACGTAGGACAAAGCGATGGGGGATTTTGGTTTTCTTTCCGACTTTTTTCCATTCGTAAAATCCATCTGCGGGGATTATGCAACGTCTTTTCAGGAAGGAGGATTTAAAAGTTACTTTTTCATGAACAGACTCAGCTCTTGCATTGATTAGTTTTGCCGAAACGGGCTTATTTTGACCAAAATCTGGGGTAATTCCCCAGTAAAAAAAAGAAAATCCTTTGGGACTATCGGAGGTGATCACGGGTACCAACTGCGTAGGGGCAATGTTGTATCGTGGAGAAAAATCGACCAGCATTTCTGCTTGAAAGCGTTCTTCTAATTCGATTTTACTTTTGGCAAGTGAATATCTTCCACACATGGGCGCAGTTTTAGCTATTTTTCTCGAAGTTAGGAATCCTGGCAAATAAATTCAACTGCTCGGGCTTCAGAATAAAAGGGTAGACGGGGATCACCTTGCATAAAACCGACATGACCTCCCTGGATGGGAAATTCAAAGTGCACCTGATCCAACTGTTGTGCCAGCTGAATGGGGTAGCAGGCGGGACTGAGGAAAGGATCGTTTTGTGCGTTTAAAACGAGTGCAGGAACTTGAATGTCTGGCAAGAATTGCAATGCTGAGTTGATTTTGTAATACTCTTCAGCATCGAAGAATCCATGCAAGGGACCGGTGAAGGTGTTGTCAAAATCCCGAAGGGTACGAATGGAGGTAAATTTTTCCAAGGGAAATTCATCTGGAAAATGGGCAGATTTTTTCTCAATCTTCAATTGAAGACTCTTTAGAAATCGTCGGGTGTAGAGCCCAAATGCAGCAGTGGAAATTTTATCACAAGACCCTCCAAGATCTATGGGCACGGAAATCGCCACTCCCTTTTTAATTTTTGGATCTAGCTTTCGCTCCTCGCCTAGGTATTTGAGGGTCAGGTTGCCCCCTAAACTGAAACCGATCAGGGAAATCTCTTCATAGCCTGGTGAGGCATAGTTGACGATGGTTTCTAAGTCGTAGGTAGCACCACTGTGGTAAAAAATAGCCTTCCGGTTGAGTGCTGCACCACAGCCTCGGTAATTCCAGGCCAAGACATCAAATCCATTTTTTAGGGCTTCTTTTGCCATTCCTAAGACATAAGATCTGCTGCTATTGCCTTCCAGACCATGGCTGATTACCACTAATTTGGTGTTGCCTCTTCGGTGCCAATCTACTTCTAAGACATCTCCATCGTGAGTTTCTACAAGATCCTGCGCTGTAGGAGGTAGGATTACTTTTCGAAATAAGGTAGGGAAAACTGTTTCTAAGTGACCGTTAAAGAGATATTTAGGTCTTTGGAGATTGCGGGCTTGGACTAAGGGCATGGATGCAAGAGGTCAAAAACTGAATGGAAAATACAGCATATAATTTGAATAAAGCGTTTTTAAAAACTATTTTTGGGCACTTAAATTAACTACAAGAGCTACTAGAACATGGCCGAAATTATAAGAATGCCAAAAATGAGTGACACCATGGAAGAAGGTGTGATTGCATCCTGGTTGAAGAAAGTAGGAGACACTGTAAAGCCGGGAGATATTCTTGCAGAGGTGGAGACCGATAAAGCCACTATGGAACTGGAATCGTACGAGGAAGGGGTTTTGCTATATGTAGGCGTAAAAGAGAAAGATTCGGTTCCAGTAAATGGAATCATCGCAATAATTGGAGAAAAGGGAGAAGCATTCCAACATTTATTGTCTGGCGCAGCTTCCGAAGTAACCAAAGTAGAAGTAGCCACTCCAGCTGCGGCCCCAGCGCCTGCTGCTGTAGAAGTAAAAGCTCCAGCCGCAGTTGTCAATACATCTTCTATTCCAGCGGTTGTGGTGACCATGCCCAAGATGAGCGATACCATGCAGGAAGGCACCATTTCCACTTGGTTGAAAAAAGTGGGTGATGTGGTTAAGTCGGGAGAAATCATCGCTGAAGTGGAGACAGACAAAGCCACCATGGAGTTGGAGTCCTACGAAGACGGCGTTTTGTTATACATCGGTGTAGAAGCTGGTGGAAGTGTGCCGGTGGATGGGGTCATCGCTGTGATAGGAGAAAAGGGTGCTGATTTTAAGAGCCTTTTGGCAGCCCATCAAGGAGGAGGATCAACAGTAGCTCCGATTGAAGTAGCTAGTCCTGCTGCGCCTGTAGCTGTAGTAGCACCTGCTCCAGTTGTGTCTCAAGCGCCAGTTGCGTCAGCAGTAGTTGCTAGTTCAACTGGAAATGAGCGTGTTAAGGCCTCTCCATTAGCCAAAAAGATAGCGAGTGAAACAGGAATAGACATTCGTCAAGTAGCCGGAAGCGGTGAAGGTGGACGTATTGTTAAAAGAGATATTGAAACCTTTGTGCCAGCTGCAGTTTCAGCCAGCCCTCAGGCAGCTTCAAGCCCAGTAGGAGGTGCTCCAGCACTTGGTCAAGAGAGCTTCACTGAAGAGAAGGTTTCTCAAATGCGTAAAACCATAGCCAAGCGATTGGCAGAGAGTAAGTACTCTGCGCCTCACTTCTACTTGACCATGGAGATCAACATGGACAAGGCGATCGAGGCGAGAAAGAGCATGAACGAGTTTGGTACTGCAAAGATTTCGTTCAATGACTTGGTGATTAAAGCATCAGCAGCGGCATTGCGTCAAAACCCTAAAGTGAACTCCAGCTGGCTTGGAGATAAAATCCGCTACAACGACCACATCCATATCGGCATGGCGGTAGCAGTAGAAGAGGGATTATTGGTTCCTGTGATTCGATTTGCAGATCAGCTGTCGCTATCCCAAATTTCGAATCAAGCCAAAACATTGGGCCAAAAGGCTAAAAACAAAGAGCTACAACCCAAGGATTGGGAAGGAAACACCTTCACGATCTCCAATTTGGGCATGTTTGGCATCGATGAGTTTACCGCCATCATTAATCCACCTGATGCCTGTATCCTAGCAGTAGGAGGGATTAAGGAAACGGTCATCGTCAAGGATGGCCAAATGAAAATTGGCAATGTGATGAAGGTGACCCTTTCTTGTGATCACCGGGTAGTCGATGGAGCGGTGGGATCGGCATTCCTCCAAACTCTGAAAGGGCTGCTGGAAGATCCGGTTCGAATCCTTATCTAAGATTTAAACTGTCAAAAAGTCCTGTTCAACAAGGACTTTTTGCTTTTGTATAGTTTTTGAAATGCATCTTGAACTGGAGTTCTAAACTGGAACTCTACAAAATAAATTTTCCATGGAAAGAATTAAATCCACCACCGTAGTAGCCATTCGGCACAATGGAGAGGTTGTAATCGGTGCCGATGGCCAAGCGACCCTAGGCAATACCGTTGCGAAGAGCACGGTGAAAAAGATCAGGGTACTTCAGGGAGGTAAAATTGTCACGGGATTTGCGGGCTCTACCGCCGATGCCTTCACCTTATTGGACAAGTTTGAAGAAAAGCTAGGTGCATATGGCAATAACATGAAGCGAGCGGCTGTGGAGCTAGCCAAGGAGTGGCGCATGGATCGCATGCTCAGCCGCTTGGAGGCCATGATGATTGTGGCTGACAAAGACGATATTTTGATTATCTCTGGTAATGGGGATGTGATCGAGCCAGATATGGAAATTGCTACGATCGGTTCGGGAAGTGTGTTTGCACAATCTGCCGCTCGGGCGATGAAGAAATTTGCTCCACAGCTATCTGCTGAGGAGATGGTTCGGGAAAGCTTGCATATTGCAGCAGATGTTTGCATCTACACCAACCATAACTTGGTGGTAGAAAAGGTAAGCGCTTAACCGAACTTGTTCGGAATGAAAAAGTCGGAAAAGAATTCCGACTTTTTTTTGTTTTTAGCAAACCTGAAGGCCTTTTTGTGTGTTACTACCCTATACGTAATGAATCCAAATGGAAACAGCAACACTTAAAAAAACAAGCAAGAAAGACTATCGACAACTGATAGTGGAGGGATTTGTAGCGCATGTTCTTGAGCATGGCAAAGAACCTGCTTCCATTTTCAAGTTTGCCAAAGATTTAAAAATCAAAGAAGAGGAGGTTTACAACTACTTTACCTCTTTTGAGTCTGTAAAGTCTGCCATTTGGGTGGCTTTATTTGAAGAAACGCAGCGTCAATTGGAGGAGCAGGAGGTGTATAAGGAATATTCGGTGCGGGAAAAATTCCTTGCATTCCTCTATACCTGGATTGAAGAATTGAAGAAAAATAGATCCTATCTACTCTGCCTCTACCAAGACAAGTCCAGCACCTTTAAATCGCTACCTAAAGATACTAGAGACTTCAAAGAGAAGTTTAGTGATTTTGCTTCTGAGCTCGTTATGGAAGGAAAAGAAACGCAAGAAATAGCCAGTAGGCCTTTTATCTCTGAGAAATACGACGAAGCTCTTTGGATGCAGGTAGGTTTCGTATTTCGCTACTGGATGGATGACCGAAGTCCACGGTTTGAAAAAACGGATGCGGCCATTGAAAAATCAGTTAACCTAGCCTTTGACTTGATGGGAAAAAGTGCATTGGATTCCTTTTTGGACTTCGCCAAGTTTCTCTATCAACCTAAATAATTCATGTCTAAGCAGGTAAAAGAGCAGGGTTCCATCCCTGTCTCCAAAGTTCAGCGGGCTGCCAAATTTATTTCAACGGGAGCGAAAGTAGGGGGGAATTACGTCAAACATTACGCAAAAAAGATGGTCAATCCTTCCCTCAACAGAGAGGAGTTGCACCAAAACAATGCCACAGACATCTACAACTCTCTCAGCGAGCTAAAAGGCTCAGCTTTGAAGGTGGCTCAAATGATGTCCATGGACAAAAACTTACTGCCACGCGCCTACCAGGACAAGTTTACGATGGCCCAGTATTCTGCGCCCCCGCTATCCTATCCGCTGGTGGTCAAGACCTTTCAAAAGCACTTCCAGAAAACACCTGAGCAGCTATTTGATACCTTCACGCGTTCTGCTGTCAATGCAGCTTCCATTGGACAGGTGCATCAAGCGACTGCTAAAGGAAAGACGTTTGCAGTAAAAATTCAGTACCCAGGCATTGCTGACTCGGTAAGTTCCGATCTAAGATTGGTGCGTCCTTTTGCCTTGCGATTGCTCAACATGAATGAGAAGGAATTGGACCACTACATGTCTGAGGTCGAAGAACGCTTGCTTGAAGAGACCGATTACAATCTGGAAATAGCTCGATCACGCGAGATCTCCGAAGCCTGCGCCCACATTCCCAACATTCGTTTCCCTAAATACTACGATGCGCTGAGCTCGGAACGAATCATTACCATGGATTGGATCGCTGGCAAGCACATCAAAGAATGGATGGAAACCAACCCTAGCCAAGCGCTGAGAAATCAAGTAGGGCAAGCGCTGTGGGATTTTTACCACCACCAGGTGCATAACTTGAAGCAGGTGCATGCAGATCCACATCCGGGAAATTTTATCATTCAAGAGGATGGAACACTTGGAATTATCGATTTTGGTTGCGTAAAGGTGATTCCGGAAGATTTTTACCAGGGGTATTTTGCCTTGATTAAGCGGGAATTGGTGATGAATCCAGCCGAACTGGATCAAATCTTTTATGAGCTTGAATTTATCTCGGATAAGGATACGGAGGAGGAGAAAATCTATTTCAAAGGCGTATTTGCTGAAATGATTTCCTTGCTAGGGCAGCCTTTTCATGTGGATCGTTTTGATTTTGCTGACGACAGTTACTTCGAGAAGATATTCATGCTTGGCGATCGGATTTCCAATGACAAGATGTTTAGGAGTTCGAGGCAGGCGAGAGGTTCCAAGCACGGCCTATACATCAACCGAACCTATTTTGGGCTCTACAACCTGCTCAACCAGCTTAAAGCTGAAGTGGATACTACCAAGCCAGATTGGCTTAAATAAGGAAAGGCTGTCGAGAGACAGCCTTTTTTTGATTCAGGTGGTTTTTTTCTTTCCGCTTGCTATTACTTGGGATAGCTCAACCGATAAATGCAATTCGCTACATCGTCGGAGATCAGTAAGCTTCCATCCGCGAGTTGTTGCACATCTACTGGTCTTCCCCAAGCCTCTTGGGTAGCTTGGTCAAGCCAGCCTGATACCATGATTTCTTGTGAACTTACCTTGCCCATTGAATCCAATCGTGCAAGGACTACCTCATAGCCGGACTTCTTGCTACGATTCCAGCTTCCGTGCTTGGCGATGAACAATTGGTTTTTGTAGGAAGCAGGGAATTGATCCCCGGTATAAAATCTTAATCCCAATGGTGCAGTATGTGCTCCAAGTTTGGCCTCTGGTGCAGTATAAAAAGCCGCTTCCTTTCCTTCAGAACCAACTTCTGGATCTTTGATGGTGCCCGCATGCCAGTAGGGATAGCCGAAGTGCTGGCCTAGGGTAGTTGCTTTATTCAGTTCACAATCCGGCGTATCGTCGCCCAGCATGTCACGGCCATTGTCGGTAAACCACAGGTCCTTGGTCTCTGGATGCCAGGTCATTCCTACCGAATTACGAACACCATGCGCATAGATCTCTGGTTTCGCACCCGGCTTGCTCACATCCAATCGGGTGATGCTCGCGAAAATAGGATCCTCGGAAATGCAAATATTACAAGGGGCACCTACCGGAATGTAGAGTAAGCCATCTGGACCAAAGGCGATAAACTTCCATCCGTGATGTGCTTCGTCAGGATAGCCATCGTAGACCACCTCGTAGGTAGGATTTGTCAAGTTATTTTCAATATCCTTGAATCGAAGAATCCGCGACACTTCTGCCACAAACAGGTCTCCATCTTTAAAAGCAACTCCATTGGGCATGCGAAGGTCAGTGGCCAAAATATACTTGCTGTCAGCCTTCCCATCCGCATTTTCGTCTACCAAAGCATACACATTATTTTCTTGCCGATTGCCGACAAAGACGATCCCAGTCTCAGAAAGGGCCATGGAGCGTGCATTGGGCACTTCTGCCGCCCAGACATCAATGGTAAATCCCTCAGGAAGCTTAAGTTTGTCCAGCTGAACATCTGCTTTTGCATCCGCAATGGAAATTTTTTGTCCGAGTGGACCGCTAGTAGCTGCTGCTTTTTCCTCTTTGCAAGCGGATAGGCCAAGCAGGAAAACTGCTAAAAGGGTAGGGTAGAAACGAAGTAGAGAAGTCATGTCCTTGTATTTTGGGTAAATTTAATTGAATACTTCAGAGAATGATTCAGATTAAAGGTCAGTATTGGTTATTTTTGCGCCATGTTATCGATTAGTAACCTCTCTTATTTTATTGGCGGCCGTGCTTTATACGAAAATGCCAACTTGCACATCAAGCCAAAAGACAAAATTGGTCTCGTAGGTCAAAACGGTACTGGAAAATCCACCTTACTAAAAATCATCAACGGCGACTACCTTCCGTCCTCTGGCGATGTACAAAAAGCAAAAGACTGTACCCTCGGATTTTTAAATCAGGATTTGCTTTCCTACCAATCTGACGATAGCATTTTGGACGTGGCCTTGGCAGCGTTCAAAGAAACATTAGCCATTCAAGCCGAAATAGAACAGGTGTTGAAGTTGATGGAAACCGACTACTCGGATGAAGTCATCAATAAGTTGGCTTATTTGCAAGACCGATTTGAGTCCAATGAGGGCTATACGATCAAAGCGAAGGCTGAAGAGGTACTGGAGGGAATAGGCTTCCAAACGAGTGACCTTCAAAAGCCACTTCGGCAATTTTCTGGAGGCTGGAGAATGCGGGTTATGCTCGCCAAGTTGCTCCTAGAAAAGCCCTCCCTGCTCATGCTGGATGAGCCCACCAACCACCTTGACCTTCCTTCCATCCAATGGGAGGAGAACTACCAAGATAAATGCCCCCTCGTAATTTTTCAAGTAGTTATCCTTCCAGCCAATGCGTGGAGAA
>CANHCD010000043.1 GCA_947458795.1 Cyclobacteriaceae bacterium
ATGGGCTCAAAACCCAGTTCAGGTAAAGTATGCCAACACGATTACCGTAGAAGACCTCACCAAGCACCTGACCTATCTGGCATCCGACGAGATGAAGGGCCGTGATACCGGTTCTCCAGAAGGAAAAATTGCTGCCAACTACCTTGCTGATTTTTACAAAAGCCTCGGCTTAACTGCTCCAAACGGAGGCAGCTACTTTCAGAACGTTCCTTTGGTAAGTTCCCGTTTCACGCAAGTGAGTCTTCAAATCGGAAAAACTAAGTTGGTGGAAAACACAGACTTTGTATTTACCGGAGACGGCAACCTATCTAAAGCAGTAAAAACAGACCTAGTATTCTTAGGCTTGGTAAGCGATGAAAACCTTGCCAAAGTGGACGTCAAAGGCAAACTCGTAGGACTGTGGGCTGTTGGCGTACGAAGCAATGATTTGGTCACCAAAGTGATGGATGCTGGCGCTGCTGGCATCGTGATTGTGACCATGGAAGGACAAGCGAACTTTGACCGCATTGCCAACCGTTACAAGTCCATGGCTGGTAATGGCCGAATTGGCTTTGACCAGGAAATCAAGCAACGTCCAATATTCATGGTGAGTACAGACAAGATGGCTCAGTTGTTTGGTTCATCTGTAGAGGTATTGAAGGAAGCAGCCAAAACCAATCCTGAAACCATCGCTTCTCAAAAAGCAAGCTACCAGATTGTGAAAACTAAATCTCCAGTAGAAGCCGTAAACGTAATGGGCTACTTGGAGGGAACAGATAAAAAAGAGGAAGTATTGGTCATATCTTCACACTACGATCACGTGGGTGTGAGCGCTACTGGGGATGCCTTCAATGGTGCCGATGATGATGGTTCTGGAACTGTATCTGTCATGGAAATTGCGGAAGCTTTTGCGAAAGCAGCCAAAGAAGGCGTGAAGCCTAGAAGAAGCATCTTGTTTTTGAATGTGACTGGAGAAGAAAAAGGATTGTTGGGTTCGGAGTACTACTCAGAGCACCCCGTATTCCCAATTGCCAATACAGTCAATAACATCAACATTGACATGGTGGGTAGAATTGACTACGAATACCAAAAAGAAGCAAACAAGGACTATGTGTATGTCATCGGCTCTGAGATGCTTTCTTCTCAATTGAAGAAAATCAATGAGTACAACAACATTACGTACACCAACCTTATCCTAGATTACAGATACGATGCAGCAGACGATCCAAATCGTTTTTACTACCGTTCTGACCATTACAATTTTGCCAAGTTCAACATCCCCGTGATCTTCTTCTTCAATGGGGTACACGACGACTACCACCAGGTAACCGATACGGTGGACAAAATTGAATTTCCTTTGATGACGAAGCGTGCTCAATTGATCTTCCATACCGCATGGGACCTTGCCAATAGAGATCAGCGAACTCCAGTGGACGGAACCAACACCCGCACAGATCGATAACAGAAAAGGGGCCAATTGGCCCCTTCTTTTTTTCTGTTTTGATTCCTAAAAGTGGTGTGCTTGCTTGTTGAAAGCAAACCATCGAGTCCAGGAATTACCCCTCCCCGTGTTTCCCTCTATTTTTTTGGTTTTTCGTTTTCAGCTGGTTGCGGTTCGGCTTCTTTTGTTTCTTCTTCGCTTTTACTTTTGCACCCTTACCAATGTTTTCCTTGGGGCGCTCCTTTTTCTCGTGGAAAGCTCCTTTGTAGTCGGGGTTGTCCCGCTGCTTGAGCCGGTCCAACTCCCGTTCATAACCTTGCTTTTCTTCGAAAGGAGTAGCTGGTACATCCACCTCATCTGGAATGGACAACTCGTCTACCTTCATTCGAATAAGGTCTTCGATTTTTTCAAAATGGTAGGATTCCGCAGGATTGATAAATGTGATGGCTTTTCCTTCATTCTCAGCTCTGCCTGTTCGACCGATGCGATGCACATAATCCTCATAGATCAGGGGAACATCAAAGTTGATCACATGCGATACCAAGGTAACGTCCAATCCTCTGGAGGCTACATCGGTAGCCACCAAGATGCGCACATCCCCTGCCTTAAAATCTTCCATGGAGTTGATCCGTGTATTTTGGCCCTTATTCGCATGGATTACTCGAATCTCTCCAAAATGCTTGCGCTCCAAAAACGAATAGACTGACTCCGCATTTTTTCTGCTTCGCGTAAAAATCATGGCTCGGTTGATTTCTTCATTCTCGAGCAAATGAGCAAGCAGGTTGATTTTGGTCTTGATATTGGGAACTTGGTACCTGACTTGAGCGATCGTCTCTGCAGTGGTGGCAGAAGGAGCTACTTCTACACGCTCCGGAAATTCTAAAAACTCCGCTGCCAAATGGTCTATTCTTCCGGAAAAGGTAGCTGAGAAGAGGAGGTTTTGCCGTTTGGATGGAATCACCTCTAGAATTGATCGGATTTGAGGCATAAATCCCATGTCCATCATTTTATCTGCCTCATCCAATACCATCGTTTTCAAATCCTTGGTATAAATAGCTCCTTTTCTATAGAGGTCCATAAACCTTCCTGGCGTGGAGATTAGGAGATCTACTCCTGCTTCTACCCGCTCAATTTGCGTTTTGGGACCAAGGCCACCATAAAGACTAGCGATTCGAAGACCTGTGTATTTCGCCAAGTGCTGGGCTACTTCTTCAATTTGCATAACCAGTTCCCGCGTAGGAGCTAGCACCACACCCCTTGGGTGCATCCCCTGAGCGTACTTGATTTTCATCAGCAAGGGCAAAAGGTAGGCAGCAGTTTTACCTGTACCCGTCTGTGCTATTCCCAACACATCATGCCCCGCAAGTGCCAGTGGAATAGTTTGTTCTTGGATTGGAGTAGGAACAGTATAACCAGATTCGGCTACAGCATCGAGCAATTGTTTGTTTAGCTTGAAGGCATCAAATCCTATCGGTTCGTTGCTCATTGGGTAGCGAGAGAAAAGTGAGAAAATACAAACCTAGATTGGTTCAGAAACACAAATATAGGCAATCATGGGCGGAATACTTCGGGTAAAGGCCAGACGCTCCACCGCGCTTCGCTGTCCCTTCAGTTAGAAATGAGTTGAACCAGCCAGAAGGATCTTAAAAATTGAAAAATACTCACCCTAAAAATCAGATATAAATTAGGCTCAAGTGTATTTTTCAAACAAATAAATTGCCTCGGTCTTGCTCCAAAGAAAGACAGTCCTTACTTTTGCAAACCAATTCGAGGCAAGCTTTGAGTTGAAACCCCACACGGTGATTGTAGCTCAGTTGGTTAGAGCGCTGGTTTGTGGATCCAGAGGTCGCCGGTTCGAGCCCGGTCTTTCACCCAAAAACCCCTCCTTTGAGGGGTTTTTTTATAAATTCCTCTTCTTTTGGCATGGCATTTGTCAATGAATGAAGAACTAAACCAACAGTTATGTTTACGCTATTTAAATCATCTCCGAAATTTCCGGTTGTGAAACCAGTAAATATCCTGCAGATTAAAAACTACCTCAGCAAGTTTGAAGAGTCCATCAAAACCTGCGAGGAACTGCAAAAGGAAGCGGTTCATTCCTGAAATCGAAAAACACTGAAGGTTATGGAGACATAACCTTTATTTTTTGCACTTTAATTTTTCTTGTCCCTGCAATAGCTTATTTTTAGTTGAATTCAATTTTGCGCGATGAGTAGCTATATCCATTTTGATAAATCCCAATTAGTTAACCTGAATTATTCCCTGGACCGAGAGATCATTCGGACCAATCGATCTGGGGTCTACACCAGCACCACAATCATTGGCTGCAATACGCGGAAATACCATGGCTTACTGGTGGTGCCCCAGCCACAAATCGATTCTCAAAATCACGTGATGCTTTCTACCGTGCATGAGACGGTGATTCAACATGGCGCAAGCTTTAATCTGGGTATTGCCAAGTTTCCAGGAAACTACTCTCCAAGAGGGCACAAGTACCTCGAAGACTTTGATTCGGAGCCAATTCCCAAGCTAACCTATCGCGTGGGAGGGGTGCTGCTCCAAAAAGAATTAATCCTTGATTCCAACCGGGATCGGGTAATGATTCGCTACACATTACTTGAGGCTCATTCGCCTACCACGATTCGAATTCAGCCCTTTTTAGCTTTCCGTGGCTACCACCAACTTCAAAAAGCCAACGATTGCATCAATCGAGCCTACGAGTTGGTCCCAAATGGGGTCAAGTTTCAATTGTATCCCAACTACGATCCACTTTACCTGCAGTTATCCAAGGAGGCTGCCTTTATCTCAAAGCCCGACTGGTATTACAACCTGGAATACATCCAAGAGCGGGAACGAGGGTACGATTACCAGGAGGACTTGTTTGTGCCTGGGTACCTAGAATTTGAAATTGCCAAAGGGGAGTCAGTTATTTTTTCTGCCGGCCTAACCGATGCAGATCCAGAAACCAGAGCAGCTGCTTTTAGTAAGGAAATCGCACGTCGAATTCCGAGAAACAACTTTGAAAATTGCTTAAAAAATTCTGCGGGGCAATTTATCCGACAACGAGATGGAGAAGTACGCGTCATCGCAGGCTACCCCTGGTTTGGGTGGTGGGGAAGGGATACCTTCATCGCAGCCCCTGGGTTGACCTTGGCTACCGGTGATACTGACACCTTCCTAGAAATCATGGACACCATGTCCAAAAATTTGAAAGGAGCTCTTTTCCCCAACATCGGCAGTGGAGATTACACCAACATGACCTCTATGGATGCTCCGCTTTGGTTTTTTTGGTCCCTCCAGCAATACATTCACTATACAGGAGACAAAAAAACAATTCAAAACAGGTACTTGGCCAAGCTCCGAGGAATCTTAGAAGGATACAAGGAAGGCACAGACTTTGACATTCACATGCTCCCTTCCGGTCTGATTTGGGGTGGCCAGGAGGGCCTAGCCCTAACCTGGATGGATGCCATCACTCCAGATGGTCCCGTCACTCCAAGAATTGGCTGCCCAGTAGAAATTCAAGCCCTCTGGTACAATGCCTTGTGCTTCTACCATGAACTCAGTGGGGATGAGGAATATTTGATCCTAGCAGCAAAAGTAAAAGAGTCCTTTGATCGGGAATTCTGGTCCTGGGAATATGGCTACCTAGCAGATGTGGTCGATGAAGAAGAAAAAGATTGGTCTATTCGACCCAACATGGTTTTTGCTACTTCCCTGCCCTATCGGATTTTGGAGGAGGAAAAATGTGATAAAGTATTGGAAATTGTCAAATCCAAGCTCCTGACTCCAAGAGGGCTCCGTTCACTATCCCCAGATGATCCGGGATACAAAGGCTACTATTTTGGAAATCAAATCAGTAGAGACCAAGCCTACCACAATGGAACTGTCTGGGCCTGGCTTTTGGGACATTTTGCGGAGGGATACCTCAAGCTACACGGTAAAGCCGCTAAAATTTTCGTTGAGAAAATCATCAAAGGCTTTGATGGCGTCATGACGCAGTATGGAGTAGGCACGGTGGCGGAGATCTACGATGGGGATGCTCCACACCGCCCCAAAGGTTCGGTATCACAAGCTTGGAGCATTGCAGAGTTACTCCGAATGATGGACTTAGTCAAACAGGTTTAATGGATTCCCTATGAAAGTACTCATGTTTGGGTGGGAATTCCCACCCCATATCTCTGGAGGCCTCGGCACTGCTTGCTATGGATTGATTCAAGGAATGAATGTCCATCAGCAAGAGGTGATTTTTGTGGTCCCCAAACTCTGGGGAGATGAGGAGCCTGTCGCAGACTTTGTCAATGCCAGTGGAGTGACCATTGATTACCGGGAAAAACGTTTTAAAAAGCTGTGGAAAAACCTGACTTACCTTGAAGTCAATAGTTTTTTGGTGCCCTATTTGGGTCCCAAAGCATTCAAAAAATTTACAGATTATGCCATCCATGACCGCACGGACGTAGATGAGAGCATATTTTCCACCAAATACCAGTTTAGCGGCAAATACGGTAAAAACCTCATGGAGGAAGTATCCCGCTATGCCCTCGTCGGAGCACAAATCGCTCGCGACCGAGGCGACTTTGACATCATCCATGCACACGACTGGCTCGCTTACCCTGCTGGCATCGCAGCCAAGGAGATTAGCGGCAAGCCCCTAGTCGTCCATGTACATGCCACCGAGTACGATCGATCTGGGGAGTCGGTCAATTTTCCTGTCTTTGAGATTGAACGTGCGGGCATGCATGCCGCAGACCATGTGGTAGCGGTAAGTCAGTTGACCAAAAATATTTGTGTACGGAAATACGGCATCCCCCCAGAAAAGGTCACCGTCCTGCACAATGCGGTACTTGATGCGAGCATCATCAAGTCTTCCTTTCAGAAAAAAGTACCAGAGAAGATCGTGACATTCTTGGGCCGAATTACATATCAAAAGGGCCCAGAATACTTTGTAGAAGCTGCCAAAAAAGTGATTGAACGTGACCCCAATGTACGCTTTGTCATGGCCGGATCGGGAGATTTGCTCAATAAAATGGTGGATCGTGTGGCAGAACTTCGCATGGGCACCAAGTTTCACTTCACTGGATTCTTGAAAGGAGACGATGTAGACCACATGTATGCCATCAGCGATGTATACGTGATGCCTTCTGTGTCAGAGCCCTTTGGAATCGCCCCCCTGGAGGCAGTGAGACACAATACACCGGTCATCATCTCCAAGCAATCTGGAGTAGCAGAAGTCCTTCACAATGCCATCAAAATTGACTTTTGGGATGTAGACGCCATGGCAGACGCCATATTTGGACTTTTACACTACCAAGGTATCGCTCGAATGTTTACCGAGTTAGGTGCAGACGAGTTGAAAAAATTGAAGTGGGAGCATGTTGCTGCCAAACTAGTGACTGTTTACGAAAAAATCTTAGCTCAACGCGCATGAGAACTGTTTGCTTTTATTTTCAAGTCCACCAACCTTACAGGCTGAAGCCCTATCGATTTTTTGATATTGGGGAAGATCACTACTATTGGAATGACTACCTCAACCGGAATGTCATCCAAAAAGTAGCACAGAAATGCTACCTCCCGATGAACTCCTTATTGTTGGAGCTAATTCAACGCTATGATGGCAGATTCAAGGTGGCTTTTTCAATTTCTGGCACCTTTTTGGACCAAATGGAAGCCTATGCCCCCGATGTGTTGGAAAGCTTCCAGCGACTCGTGGCTACTGGCCATGTGGAGCTGCTAAATGAAACGAACACGCACTCCCTTGCAGCACTTAAAAGCAAGGATGAGTTTTTTGCTTTGGTGCACAAGCACCAGGACCGAATCAAAGCGCTGTTCAACGGCTATAGCCCCAAAGTATTCCGAAATACAGAGTTGATCTACTCAGATGAAATAGGAGCAATGGTCGCTGAGCTAGGTTACCAAGGGATGCTTACTGAAGGAGCAAAACATATTCTGGGATGGAAAAGCCCAAATTACGTCTATTCCAATGCGCTGAACCCAAACCTAAAAGTGCTGTTAAAAAACTTCCGACTTTCGGATGACATCGCCTTCCGCTTTGGAGACAAAACCTGGGGAGATTTCCCCCTCACCACAGACAAGTTTGTGAATTGGCTCAATGCCTTGCCTAAAGAAGAGCCCGTGGTCAACTTATTTATGGACTACGAAACATTCGGTGAACACCAGTGGGCAGAAACTGGGATTTTTGACTTCATGCGCCACTTGCCAGAGGCGATATTTTCGCAGTCCAACTTTACCTTCTCCACCCCTTCCGAGGTAGTAGCTGCCCTTTCTCCCGTCAGCCACATTCATGTGCCTACCCCGATTTCCTGGGCCGATGAGGAGCGCGATCTTACTGCTTGGCTTGGCAATGACATGCAAGATGAGGCCTTTGATCGCCTGTATGAACTGGAAAAGAAAATCAGAAAAATCAAGGATCCGGAATTACTCCGAGACTGGGGCTACCTGCAAACCTCCGATCACTTCTATTACATCTGCACCAAGTTCTTCTCGGATGGATCGGTACACGAGTATTTCAGTCCATACGACACCCCGTACGATGCATTCATCAATTACATGAATGTCTTGAGTGATTTTATCTTGCGTGTAGAAGCAGCTTCTAAGAAGTAAACTAGCAGAAGCCCTTTGGTATAGGGGAAGTTAGCAATCTACAAGAACGCGCTACTAAACTTAGTAGCTCTCGGAAGAATTGGGGAAATCCTTCGTTTTCACATCCGCAATGTACTGCTGGAAAGCTTGGGTCATGATTTGATTGAGATCGGCATAAGCCCGCAAAAATCGTGGCTTAAACTCCTGGGTAATCCCGAGCATGTCGTGCATCACCAATACCTGACCATCCACATCTGGACCCGCACCTATTCCAATCACAGGAATGGTAAGGGCTTCGGCTACTCGCTTGGCTAAAGCTGCAGGGATTTTTTCCAATACTAGCGCAAAGCATCCGCAAGCTTCCAATAGCTTGGCATCTTCCAATAGCTTTTCGGCTTCCTCCTCCTCTTTGGCTCGGACGGCATAGGTACCAAACTTGTAAATAGACTGAGGAGTCAAGCCCAGATGCCCCATTACAGGTACTCCAGCACTTAAAATTCGTGCAACCGATTCCTTGATTTCAGCTCCCCCCTCCACTTTGACAGCATGAGCTCCAGACTCCTTCATGATGCGAATGGCAGAGCGAAGGGCCTCCGAACTATTTCCTTGGTAGTTACCAAAAGGGATGTCCACGACTACAAAAGATCTTTTCACGGCCCGCACGACTGCCGAGGCATGGTAAATCATCTGATCCAAGGTGATGGGAAGGGTAGTCTCGTGACCGGCCATGACATTGGAAGCCGAGTCCCCTACAAGAATGATGTCCATTCCTGCCGCATCCACAATCTTGGCCATAGAAAAATCATAGGCCGTAAGCATGGAAATTTTTTCTCCGCGCTGCTTCATTTCGTGAAGCGTGTGGGTGGTGATGCGCTTCACAGAAGCAGAGGAATGAATCGACATAAAACTTAGAGAAGGTGAACAGAATAGTTGTTGCCCGAAAAATCAACTCGGATATGCTCATTATAGGTAGTGGCCAACTCAAAACCTGTGTAATCGGGCTTGACTGGAAATAAACCATGGCTTCTATTGACAAGCACTGCTATTTCTATTTTTTGGACTTCATGCTCCAAAAATGGTTTCAAGGCATAAACCAACGTTTTTCCTGTGTTGAGCACGTCATCGACTAGAATAATTGTTTTCCCTTTTAAAGCAATGGGGCTGGAAAGTTGAATTTCAGTAGCGGTTACTGCCTGTTTATCCAAGATTACCTCCACTTCCTCCACTTGAAGAGGAGAGATTTTTCGCAGTTCCGTAGCCAGAAGGTGGCCTAAAATAGTGCCCATACCGCTAATCCCAGCGACTACCATTCCGCCAGAGGCGTGGAGATTCCGCTCATAGATTTCAAAAGCCATTCGGGTGATCTTTTGCCCTACTTGCTTATGGTTCAATACTTCGGTCATGGGATGATTTTTAGAAAGTGAAAATTAGACCAATTTGCCTTAGATTCAAAACACTTTATCGATGACTATCCTCTTCGTTTAGGATATTTAAGTAACTCTGGTATCGATACGGGTGGATATAGCCCTCGTTTAATTTTTCGAGCACCATGCATCCAGGCTCATTCACATGGCTGCAATTGTTGTATTTGCACTGCCCAAGGTACTGGCGCATTTCTGGGAAAAAATGCGAAAGCTCCTCGTCTGCCACATCCAAAATACCAAACTCTTTGATGCCTGGGGTATCAATCAGGTCTCCTGATCCTGGCAGGAAAAATAGCTCTGCAAAGGTGGTTGTATGTACTCCTTTTGCGCTGTAATCAGATATGGCTTTGGTTTCCTGCCTGGCATCCGGCAAAAGCGCATTGAGCAAGGTGCTTTTGCCGACTCCCGAATGCCCAGAGATCAGGTTGGATTTTCCTTGAATTTTGGGCAATAGCTTCGTGTCGAGATCCGTATCCTTCAGCGCAGACACTTCTACTACTGCATAGCCGAGGGGTACATAGATCTCATGAATATCTTGAAGCCAGTCACTTTCGTCCTCACCTTCTAGTTGATCCATCTTGTTGACTACAAGCAAGGTAGGAATGCCATAACTCTCAGTAGCCACCAAAAATCGATCAATGAAGCCTAGCGAAGTTCGAGGCTTCTTCATCGTAATCACCAAGATCGCCTGATCAATATTACTGGCAATCATGTGCGAAAAGTGCTGCTTCCGAGTGGACTTACGGATCACATAATTGTCTCTGGGCAAAATCTCGTGGATCACAGCCGACTCCTGCCCCTCCTCCTTTTCCAATGCTACCCAATCGCCTACTGCAATTGGATTGGTGAGTTTGAGTTCATCTTGCTTAAACTTTCCTTTCAATCGTGCCGAAAGAATCCCTTCGTCTGTGTGGACTAGGTACCAGCTCCCAGTAGACTTGATTACTCTTCCTTTCATTTCGAGGAGATTGAAGTGGATAGATGAACCAGAATGCGGTCTGCTGCACCCAAGTTGGCCTTCACCCAACGTTGGGCTGAGGCAGCGGACTTCGTGTAAAATTCAGGTTGCTCCAAATTAATTACGCATTCCTGAAGCTCGGAAAAACTGCATACTGCAAAACCGCAGCCTTCCAACTGACTTTGTGCTGCCTCCGGAAACTTAGATGCAGACCTTGGGTTCCCGAAGATTACAGGAATTCCAAAACCTAGCGGCTCTAAAATATTGTGCAGTCCCTTGCCAAATCCCCCACCAACATAAGCAAAATGCGCAAATTGGTACAGGGAAGATAACATACCAATGTTGTCAATAAATAAGGCCTGCGAATCTTGGGCAGCATTCCACTGCGAGTATTTTTGACTGGAAATCTCCAATGCCAATGCCCAACGGTCCATCGCTACAGCATCCATGGCATGAGGGGCAATGATCCACAAAAATTCAGGTTTGGATTGAATCAAGGGAATCAGCAGGCTCATGTCTTCCTCCCAAGCAGATCCGATCACTACGGTAGGCCGACCTTGGATCCAATTACGAATTGCTGGAAAATCCAAAGGTTGGGCAGCCGTCCCCGCTACCCGATCAAATCGCGTGTCTCCCGTATGACTTGCATTCGTAATGTTCAGGTTAGCCAAAAGTTGAATGCTGGCTTCGTTTTGGGTAAAGATCCAATCCATTTGCAAAAGCATCCTGC
>CANHCD010000044.1 GCA_947458795.1 Cyclobacteriaceae bacterium
ACTGAAATTAGACTTTGAAAGTCTAAGTAACCATACCTCGGGATTACCCCGGTTACCTGAAAATTTAGATCTCTCCATAGCTGAAAACCCTTATAAAGCCTATGGGCAAAAGGAATTGGAAGCCTATTTAAGGAATTTGATGGTTCGAGAAAAAGACTCCTATGGGACTTTCACTTATTCAAATCTTGGGGTTGGCTTGCTTGGATACACCCTCGGATTGTCTCAAAAGACGACTTTTCAAAACCTATTGCAAAAGGAAATTTTTGATAAATACGGCATGAACCAATCGTATACAAGTTCTGTGAATTTAGGCGATCGCCTAGTAAAAGGATTAGATTACGATGGCTATGAGGCAACCAATTGGGATTTTGATGTATTGTTCGGCGGAGGAGGAATAATTTCTTCGACAGAAGACCTATCGAAATTCGCCTTAGCTCAATTTGATTCTACCAATTTAGAACTTGAACTGACCAGACAGCCTACCCATTTAATTGGCGGAAATTCATCTATTGGATTAGGTTGGCATATGGAAACATCAAAAAACAAAATCAATACCTATTGGCACAATGGGTCAACAGGCGGTTATTCTTCGTGTATGGTTGTGAATGTAGATCGAGAAAAAGCAGTAATCGTATTATCCAATGTTTATGGCATCAATGAAACCATAGATGAATTAACCTTTGAACTTTTGAGGGTGACGAAGAATACTACTTCATCAAATCCAAACTAAACAGAAAGAGCCCGGTAGACACCGAGCTCTTTCCTTAATTTTCAAGGTATCCTTAAACTCTCCGATTTTTGGAGGGTAGTCGATTTATTTATAAGAGGCAGTTGCTGCTTATTGATCTAGAAGATCTACAAGTAGGCTTTCCCCTTCTTTGGTCACTTTTACCAATCCTTTTTGTGTCAGTCCTTTGATCGAAACATCCCATTTTTTTCCACTCAAGCCACTTTGCACCTTTAATTCTGGTAAGGAAGCAGGATGCTTGGCTTTCAAGAGCTCTAGGAGCTGTTTCTCCTCTTCCGTCAGTTCAACAGCCTTTTTCTCAGCGCGCATCTGAGGAAAAAACAACACTTCCTGTATGGTAGAATTGTCCGTTAAGAGCATGGTCAAGCGGTCAATTCCAATCCCCAATCCAGAGGTAGGTGGCATCCCGTATTCCAAGGCACGAAGAAAATCTTCATCCATGGCCATGGCTTCGTCGTCACCTCTAGCAGCAAGCTTCAACTGCTCCTCAAAGCGCTCGCGCTGATCAATCGGGTCATTGAGCTCGGAGTAGGCATTCGCAATTTCTTTGCCATTGACAAACAACTCAAAGCGCTCTACCAATCCTGGTTTGCTGCGATGCTTTTTGGCAAGCGGCGTCATCTCAATCGGGTAATCCGTGATGTAGGTCGGTTGAATCAAGTTGGCTTCTACCTTGGCTCCAAAGATCTCATCGATCAATTTGCCTTTTCCCATGGAGGCATCTACTTCAATCTTCAATTGTGCACAGACCTTTCGAAGACCCTCTTCATCAAGTTCGCTGACATCCACACCCGTATATTCCTTGATCGAGTCAAACATGGTCAATCGGCGATAAGGGCCAGCAAAATCAATTTTCTTGCCTCCAACCGATACCTGAGTGACTCCATGAATGGTCTGGGTAACTTTTTCAAGCAGCTGCTCCACCATTTCCATCATCCAGATGTAGTCTTTGTAGGCCACGTAGATTTCCATGGAGGTAAACTCTGGATTATGCGTTCGGTCCATGCCCTCGTTGCGGAACATTTTACCAAACTCATACACTCCATCAAATCCTCCCACGATCAATCGCTTCAGGTAGAGTTCATTGGCGATCCTCAAGAAAAGAGGCATGTCCAGCGTGTTGTGATGCGTCTGGAAAGGTCGCGCAGCTGCTCCTCCATGTACGGCTTGCAGGATGGGGGTTTCCACCTCAAGCCATCCATGGTCATCAAAGTAACGACGCATGTTGGAGATGATTTTGGAGCGAGTCACAAAGGTGTTTTTCACCTCGGGATTTACCGTCAAATCCACATAGCGCTGTCTGTAGCGCTGCTCCGGATCGGTAAAACCATCGTAGATGGTGCCCTCCTCGTCCCTTTTTACAATTGGAAGTGGCTTTACTGCCTTAGACAAGACCGTAAGTTTGGTCACGTGCAAGGAGATCTCCCCTGTTTGGGTAGTGAATATGTAGCCAGTGACGCCGATAAAATCACCGATGCCCAGGAGCTTTTTGAAAACGGTATTGTAAAACTCTGGATTATCAGCTGTGGAGATGTCATCTCTGCGTACGTAGATCTGTAACCTGCCTGTGGAATCTTGAATCTCAGCAAATGAGGCGGAACCCATAATTCTACGGCTCATCAATCTCCCTGCAATGGAGATGTCCTTGTAATCCGTTTTACTATTTTCATAGTTCTTGTGGATATCATCCGCAGTGGCATTGATTACAAAGGACTCAGCAGGGTACGGGTTGATGCCAAGGGAATAGAGTTCCTCTCGGTCTTTTCTTCGTTCCAGTTCCTGTTCGCTTAAAAGTTGCATGGGATTGTCAGTTCAACTAGTTAATTACTTTTTATTCAGTTACTTCAGTCTTCTCCGCTTCATTTCTTTGCGGACCAGTTCAAACTCTCGACTGCTTTGACCGGCTATGGAGGAGTTTTCGGATGCTCGCCTACTCAAGTAGGGCATCACTTTCTCTACTGGGCCATAAGGCACATATTTTACCACCCGATAACCCGCACTCGCAAGGTTGTAGGAAATCGAATCACTCATTCCATAAAGCTGCGAAAAGTATACCAAATCTGATTTTGGATCTATTTGGTACTGGTCCATCAACTCTGTAAGTGTGAGCGTACTCTTTTCGTTGTGCGTAGCGCAAACCAAATGAATTCCTTCTTGTGCCGCGTAGGCGATCGCCAAATCGTAATCTCGGTCTGTCGCTTCTTTGTTTGGCTGGATCGGATCAAGGTAGCCTTCTGCAAGTGCACGCGCACGCTCTTTTTCCATGTAGGCCCCACGAACCGGCTTGGCTCCTAAAAAGTAGCCCTGTTCTTTAGCCACCTGATGGGCTTTCTTCAGCCGCTCCAAAGAATCGTGTCGATACATTTGGTAGGTAGTATAGACCACACAACGCTCTTTGTTGTAGATGGCCATGGCCCGGTAAGCCATATCGTCAATGACATCTTGAAACCAGCTTTCCTCGGCATCCACTAAGATTTTTAAACCCAGGTCATGCGCTGTTTTGCAAAGTCGGTCTACTCGGTATTCTAAGCGAGCCAAAGCTTCCTGCTCATCAGTAGTCAAGGCCTGCTTGGCTTGAATTTTTTCCAAAATATGGTAATCACCTAACCCAGTAACTTTAAACACCCCAAAAGGCATGTAATCCGTCTTGGCGGATTCTACCATGGTTTGGTAAATTTCTTCTGTAGTGGCTTCAAAACTCGCTTCATCCCCTTTGCCTTCTACCGATAAGTCCAAAATTGAATAGACTCCATAGTTGGCTAAAAGTTGACAAGCCAATACACTCTCTTTGATTGTTTCTCCACCGCAAAAATGCCCAAACATGGTTTTCTTTAGGATGCCTTTAATCGGTAGGTGAAGTTGAAAAGATAGGTTTGCCAGCTTTATTCCAAGGTTTGAAAGCCAATTTTTATTGAGTGTAGCAAAAATCAGATACATCTTTCGAAGTTCTGCATTACTCTTGGAAGCAAAGGCTACTTCCAGATTCTCAAAAGAAATAGTGGGCTTGACGGGCATAGCGCGCATTTATGGGGGCAAATATAGTAGAAAAACAGCGTCACTTGGGTTTTGTTTGGGAATTCACCCTAGGAAAAAGGTTGGTTTTTTCGCCTTCAAGAATTCTTGGCACAATTCCCTTTGAATGTCAGAGAACAATCAACTTTTTCCTTCTTGAGAGATGAGCTATTCGAAAAATCTTGCTCATTTCAGGTATTTGCGGTAGACTATGACATGAAAAAAAATAAATAGAAACTATTATTTCTGATTATGAAAAAGGGGCAAAATTTTATTTTGAATCTATCCTTTCAATTCGTTCCAATTGGATTTATTTAAAAGTTCTCCCCTATCCATTGAAGAAATGATAATGAAAATGCTTTAAAATAATTTTGCTTTTAAAAAATTGCAGTTTACATTTACAGCATGTTCATCACAGCAGTTATCTGGTTTAGCTTCTTTTACTTTTACTTTCGACCTAACCATCGAATCGGAGCTGTGTATTGTCTAGCCAAAAACTAAAAACAAATAAACATCACAAAGCCCGATTCGAAAGAGTCGGGCTTTTTTATTTAAACCCTTCAATTCCATGAAGCCACACAAACAAATCAAAGACTGGGGTCTTGGCCTAAGCAACCCCATGATCATCGGAGGCCCCTGCTCTGCAGAAACTCCTGAGCAGATTGCACAAATCTGTTCCGAGATGAAGGAAAATCAAATCATCCCCCAGGTATTCCGAGCAGGAATTTGGAAGCCCCGCACAAGACCTGGATCGTTTGAAGGCGTTGGAGAAGAAGGGTTGAAGTGGATGGAGATTGTAAGAGATGAACTCCATATTCCGGTTACAGTAGAAGTGGGCAATGCTGCTCATGTGGAAATGGCCCTCAAGCACAAGATCGAAATTCTATGGATTGGGGCGCGTACTACGGTTAATCCATTTGCAGTACAAGAGATTGCAGAGGCCCTTCGCGGAGTAGACATTCCTGTGATGATCAAAAACCCGATGAATCCAGACTTGGAACTTTGGATGGGAGCTCTGGAACGCATGTATGCTGTAGGCATCACCAAGCTAGCGGCTATACACCGAGGATTTTCGGATGCTTACGACAAGCGCTACCGCAACAAGCCCAACTGGTCCATGCCGATTCATCTGAAGCGGGAGTGGACAGGAATGGAAGTAATCAACGACCCTTCACACATTGTAGGACGTAGAGACGGATTGCTAGAAGTAGCTCAAAGCGCCATGAACTTCGGCCTGGATGGCTTGATGATTGAAACCCACCACGATCCAGACAAAGCTTGGTCAGACGCCAAGCAGCAAGTAACCCCAAGTCGCTTGAAGGAAATGATTGATTCGATTGAATTCAAGCAGTCCTTGGAAAACATGAAGCCAGACGAGAAACTGTTTGATTTACGAAGAGCAGTAGACCACATGGACGACCAATTGTTGGATATCTTGCAGGAACGATTTTCTGTAATTGATCAGATTGGAGCGCACAAACGTGAGCACAACCTGACAGTATTTCAATCGGACCGATGGAAAGAGGTGATGGACTCCAGAACTGAAAAGGGAGTTAAAAAACAACTGAGCGAAAAATTCATGAAAGAATTGCTCTACTGCATCCATGAGGAGTCTGTAAAACGTCAAGAAAGACAACTTCGGGAAGTAGAGCCAATCAAAAAATAAAACAACCTTTCCTCGCTATCCCTTGGCTAGCGGGGAGCTTGCTAACTTTACCTCCTAGACCAATTTGATCTGTGGAAACCTTACTCTTCACAACTGACATTCAAAATTCCCTCGCAGAGGTGCTTCAAGCTCGAAGCTATTCCAAAGTGGTGGTACTTACGGATGTGAATACCCGCGAGCATTGCCTGCCCTTGATTCAGGGCGCTTTACCTTCAGAAGCCCTCCACATTACAGTACCTGCAGGGGAGCAGCACAAAACGCTGGAAACATGCTCCACCATTTGGACAGCAATGACCGAAGCGGTACTCGATCGGCAGGCGCTAGTCATCAATTTAGGTGGTGGAGTGATTGGTGATATGGGTGGATTTTGTGCAAGCGTCTACAAAAGAGGGGTTCCATTTTTGACTATTCCTACTACCCTACTTTCTCAGGTAGATGCGAGCGTTGGTGGGAAACTAGGGATAGACTTCATGGGATTTAAAAACCACCTAGGGGTATTTCAACTTCCTGAAATAGTCCTAATCGCCCCTGCATTTCTCGATACCCTCCCACAGCGTGAGTTACGTTCTGGCTATGCAGAGGTGATCAAACATGGACTAATCCGAGATCTTGCTTTTTTCCGGTCCTTACCGAGCAGCAATTGGGAAAAGCAAGACTGGTCACGGGTAATCCGACATTCGGTCAGCATCAAAAAAGCAGTAGTAGAGGTAGATCCGAAAGAAGCGGGGCTTCGAAAAATTCTCAATTTTGGACACAGCATCGGTCATGCGGTAGAGTCCTTTCACCTCACTAGTTCCAATCCACTACTCCATGGAGAGGCCATTGCGATGGGGATGATTGCAGAGGGATTTTTATCCTTCGAAAAAATAGGATTCAGCTTTGAAGAACTAAACGAGCTAAGCCACAAGTTGCTCCAGGTATTTGGAAAAGTAACCTTGAATTCAAAAGACTTAGATGCAATCTTGGATCTCTGTGCACAGGACAAAAAAAACGAAGGGAAGACGCAACTTTTCTCCCTACTTCCAAGCCTTGGAGATTGTAGCTTCAATATTCCCGTGACCACTGAGGAGATCAAACATGCGATTATCTACTACCAACAACTGCCCTTGGCCTAATGGATTACCAGAAAATACAGCTTTTGGAACTCAGACAAAAAAATGAGTTCTCCCGGGTGCACATCCCCCTCCCCTCCTCCAAGAGCGAATCCAACCGTGCCTTAGTGATTGATGCCTTGACCGAAGGGGAAAATATACTCAAAAATCTGGCAGAAGCGCGTGATACCCAAACGATGATTCGGCTGCTGCGCACCAATCCGGCAGTTTTTGATGTGCTCGATGCAGGCACGACGATGCGATTTTTAACTGCTTTTGTAGCAGTCACAAACCAACAAAAAGTAATGACAGGCACGGCTCGAATGTGCCAACGTCCCATCGGGATTTTGGTGGATGCCTTGCGGAGCCTGGGGGCTGAGATACATTACCTTGGTGTAGAAGGTTATCCTCCCCTTGCTTTAAAAGGGCTGCCTGAGCAACTCACCAATCAAATCAGTATTCGCGGAGATGTGTCCAGTCAATACATTTCGGCACTCTTGATGATCGCCCCCGTTTTGCCTCAAGGCCTGGAATTGAAACTTGAAGGCAAGGTTGGAAGCCGTACCTACATCGAAATGACCCTAGAGCTGATGGCACAGTTTGGAATCGTGTACAGCTGGGAAGAAAACAGCATCAAAATCAGCCCTCAGACTTACCAATCCACCCAGTTCACCGTGGAGAGCGATTGGTCAGGGGCAAGCTACTGGTTTAGCTTGTTGGCCTGTGCGGATGAAGGATCCTTTTTCCTAGAAGGGCTAAAATCACAAAGTCTCCAAGGCGATGCTGCTATTGTAGAGATCATGTCACATTTGGGCATACGAAGTACTTTTCAAGAAGGCGGCCTACTTCTCGAAAAGCAAGCCGTAACTGGCCTCAAAGAATGGGATTTTACCCACTGCCCAGACTTGGCTCAGACCGTAGCAGTGACTTGTGCTATTTTGGGTCAAAACACTGTGTTTACAGGGCTAGAAAGTTTACGGATCAAGGAAACAGATCGAATCTATGCCTTGCAGCAGGAATTGGCAAAGTTTAACGCTGAATTACGGGAAATTGGAACAGGCACTTTTCAAGTGATCCCATCGGTCACTATGCCGAGAATAGTGCAAATTTATACTTACGATGACCACCGCATGGCCATGGCCTTTATGCCCTTAGTTACCAAGACAGTGGTACACATTGAAGACCCAGAAGTAGTCAACAAATCCTATCCTAGTTTTTGGAAGCAGGTAGCCCTGACAGGCATTCATCAAGAATCTTACACTCCAGGCATCCTATGAGAGTAGCAATTCAAGGAATTCCTGGTTCCTTCCACCACCAGGTGGCGCTGTTGAATTTTGGGAAAGAGGCCCAAGTTCTTCCATTCTTGAGCTTCGAAGAGGTTGCCAAGTCAGTTGCCTCAGGAGCTGCGGAAGTGGGCATCATGGCCATAGAAAACTCTATTGCAGGTGCTATTCTACCGAATTACGATCTGATAGATCGCTATGAACTGTTTATTCATGAGGAATACTACTTACCCATTTCCCATCAGTTCATGGCATTACCTGGGCAAACTATTGCCGATATTTCCGAGGTCCGCTCCCATCCCATGGCTTTGCTGCAGTGCAAGACCTTTTTCTCCCAACAGCCTCAAATTAAACTGATTGATGACTTGGACACCGCTTCGGTAGCCAAACGCATCCAGGAGGAAAAACTTCGAGGAGTAGCAGCCATTGCCAGCGAAATCGCTGCTGAAACTTATGGGTTGGAGATTCTAGCTCCAAATATCCAAACCGTACAAGATAATTTCACCCGGTTTATCTTTCTAACAAAGGAAAAATCAAATCGAATGGATGCCCCCAACAAGGTTTCCTTCAAGATTACCATCCGGAATGAGGCGGGTGGATTGGCAAAGCTTTTGACGATGCTTGCGGACAAAAACCTGAATTTGAGTAAAATTCAATCCATTCCTTTGATGGACAAGCCTTGGGATTATGCCTTTTTTATCGATGCGGAATTTACAGAGGAGCAGGCCTACCAGGAGGCGGTGGAGCAAATGCAAGAGCGCTATGGTGAGTTGAAGATTTTCGGAGAATATAGGAGTAGAAAAGGATGAAGGGATTTGCAACACGTATTGAAGGCGTAGAAGAATACTACTTTTCAGCCAAACTTCGAGAAGTCAATCGGCTTCTTGCTGAAGGAAAACCCGTTTTGAATTTGGGAATCGGCTCGCCCGACTTAAGCCCTGACCGCAGCGTCATCGATGCACTAAAGAGCACTGCTGAAAACGAACAGGCACATGGTTACCAGGGTTACCAAGGCATCCCCGAATTGCGAACGGCTATGGCCCACTATTACGCGAGCGAGTTTGGGGTGCAGCTGGACCCAAACCGGGAAATCCTCCCCATGATGGGATCTAAAGAAGGAATCTTTCACTTAAGCATGGCCTTTTTGAATCCTGGAGACCAGGTTCTAATTCCCAATCCAGGCTATCCTACCTATTCTGCAGTCACCGAATTACTCGGAGCCACTCCAATTTACTACAGTTTGGATTTGAGTAGGCAGGGGCGCCCCAATTTAGAGGAACTCGAGCAACAAGATTTGTCCAAGGTGAAATTGATGTGGATCAATTATCCGCACATGCCTACTGGAGCCGCGGGCTCAGAGGAACTGCTAATGGAACTGATTGACTTTGCGAAGCGGCAGGATATTTTGCTGGTGCATGACAATCCCTACAGTCATATTTTAAACTCCTCACCTAAAAGCTTGCTGGGATTACCAGGAGGCAAGGAGGTGGGCTTGGAGCTCAACTCACTCTCCAAAACCTTCAACATCCCGGGCTGGCGTGTGGGCATGCTTTGTGGTAAGGCCGAATGGATTGAGGCTGCGCTCAAGGTCAAATCCAACATGGATTCGGGCATGTTTCTAGGCCTTCAGAAAGGAGCTACTGCGGCCCTTTCACTTGGAAAAACCTGGTTTGAACGACAAAACGAGATCTATGCCAGTCGGCGAAAGCTCGTTTGGACCCTTGCCGATCACTTGGGATTGACCTATGATCGGGAAGCTGCCGGCCTATTTGTATGGTGCCGCGTACCTGCGGGCAGCTCTGCAGAGGAGTTAGTTGACCAGTTACTTTACGAAAAACACATCTTCATTACTCCTGGGAAAATTTTTGGTTCGGAGGGAAACGCCTATGTCCGCATCTCCCTTTGTCTCCAAGAGTTCAAAATCTTAGAAGCCATCAACCGCATCAAACCTAGCCACTAACATGAAAAAAATACACCTTGTAGGATTGGGCCTTTTGGGAGGATCCTTTGCCCTTGCCGCCAGACAAAAATTTCCGGAGTTGCAAGTATCTGGACAGGATCTAAATCCACAGCACCTCCAAGATGCGCTAGACTTAGGCATCATTACCGTGGCCAAGTCGATTCCTGATGGCGATACAGATTTAGTGATTTTGGCAACACCTGCAGATACCTTGGGGGATTTGTTGGTTCAAACTTTGGGTCAAGTAGGCCCTGAAACGCTTGTTTTTGACTTAGGATCCACCAAGTCCAAGCTCTGTAGCTTAGTAGCGGAACACCCCAAGCGCTCCCAATACCTCGCTGCTCACCCCATCGCAGGTACGGAGTATTCTGGCCCCAAGGCTGCTTCTGCAACCTTGCTAGACCGGAAAGTGATGATCTTGTGCGAAATGGAAAAGACAGATCTCCACTTGAAGGAAAAAGCCTACCGTTTCTTTGATGCCCTGAACTTGAAGCTCCGGTTTATGGATCCAGCCGAGCACGACCGTCACTTGGCCTATGTGTCCCACCTCTCCCACCTTACTTCCTTTATGTTGGGCAAAACCGTACTCCAAAAAATGGAAGACGAGAAAAACATTTTTGATATGGCGGGATCTGGATTCTCCTCGACTGTTCGTCTGGCCAAGTCCAGCCCGGATATGTGGGCACCTATATTTATTGAAAACAAGGAGAATGTCTTGGCTTCTTTGGATGGATACATTGCGAATCTCAGTGCCTTCCGTGATAAAATCGCAGCTGAGGATGGGGCTGGTTTGAAAAAAGAAATGGGAGAAATCAACGCCATCCGTGGGATTTTAGATTTCGGAAAATAAGTAATCAAGTAAGAATAGGTTAACTAGACCAACTAGTTTGTTTGGATTGGCCGTTTGTTTTAACACTAAAATCTTTTCTTAACTTGGATACCTAATTTAATTCTACTTCCATGCTACGATACCTTTTAGTTTTTCTTTTTCTGGGCTCCCTTCAGGCTGAAGCTCAAGACCTTTGGACTGCTGTATCTACCACAAGCGAGGCTACCGCTCGACACGAAAGTTCGTTTGTAGCCTCTGGAGGCAAGCTGTACGCAGTAGGTGGTCGGGGAGCTCGTCCTGTAGAGGAATTTGATCCCAAAACCAACACTTGGGTCAAGCTGGCGGATGCTCCGATGGAAATCCACCATTTTCAGGCAATATCCTTTCAAGACGAACTCTGGATTGTTGGGGCCTTGACGGGCAAGTATCCACACGAAACCCCAATTCCAAACATTCTGATATTCAATCCCAAGACTAAAACTTGGCGAGAAGGACCTGCACTTCCAAAAAATAGGGAGCGCGGTTCTGCAGGGG
>CANHCD010000045.1 GCA_947458795.1 Cyclobacteriaceae bacterium
GCCTCTGTTTGCGAGATTTGGACCGACATTGATGGCATGCACAACAACGACCCACGGGTGGTGGACCGAACGCGTCCCATTGCGGAGCTCTCCTTTGATGAAGCAGCTGAGTTGGCCTACTTTGGAGCCAAAATCCTACACCCAGCGTCCATCTGGCCTGCCCAACTGCATAATGTGCCTGTCCGACTGCTGAATACCATGGATCCTGCTGCGGCAGGTACCCTGATCAAGGCAGAGGTGGCTGAAACGGGGGTAAAAGCCATTGCTGCCAAGGATGGGATTACTGCCATCAACATTAAATCCAGCCGCATGCTTTTGGCTTATGGATTTTTGCGACGGATTTTTGAGGTCTTTGAAGCCTTTAAGACTCCGATCGACATGATTACCACCTCGGAAGTGGCTGTATCGGTGACCATTGATGACTTGAGCCATTTAGACCAGATTGTCGAAGAGTTGCGGCGCTTTGGAACGGTGGAAGTGGATCCAAACCAAGCCATTATTTGTGTGGTAGGGAATCAAGTCGCAGAAACCAAGGGTTCAATCAGCGCCGTCATGGATTCTTTAGTGGACATTCCTATTCGTATGGTGTCTTTTGGGGGCAGCAAACACAATGTATCCATCTTGGTAGATGCACAGCACAAGGTGCAGGCACTCAAAAGCCTCAATGAAGGCGTATTTACTTGGTAATTTGCTAGAAAAATGACTCAGCCCAAACCTGGTTTTCTACAACGATTACAAACAAAATGGCAGCTGAAAAGCCTGACCCAAGTGCTCTTGGTCTTGCTTGTATTTGCCTGTACTGGAACTACCATCTTGTTGATTAAGAATCCGATCCTTGCTTTTTTTGGCATCGAAAGAGGAGGAGGGTTTATGAATACCCTCGCGTACCTACTGCTGGTGCTGCCCTTGTACCAAATTATGCTCTTGATCTATGGTTTTATTTTTGGGCAGTTCCACTTTTTTTGGGAAAAGGAAAAGCAATTGGTACAGCGAATTGGCAGAGTTTTTAACCGAAAAAAATAAAAAGTTTTAAGCTTAGCTGATCCGGCTCCAGTTTACGGCCGTATTTTTTTGTTGGCGAACCTGCCGAAGGATTGGAAAGTGCTGGGGGTCCTCCAAGTTAGGATCGGTTGCCAACACTTGCTGGGCGGCATCTCGTGCCAAAGTCAGTAGCGGTGCATCCTTACTTAAGTCGGCAATCAGAAGGTCAGTAATTCCGCTTTGCTGGGTGCCCATGAGATCGCCAGGTCCTCGAAGTCGTAGATCCACGTCTGCGATTTCAAATCCATCGTTGGTCCGTACCAAGGTGTCCAAGCGAATGCGGGAATCTCGACCCAGCTCCACCTTGCTCATCAAGATGCAGTAACTCTGTTCGGCACCTCTTCCCACTCGCCCGCGAAGTTGATGGAGTTGGGATAGGCCAAATCGTTCTGCATTTTCAATAATCATCACCGATGCGTTGGGTACATTCACACCCACTTCGATGACGGTAGTTGCCACCATGATTTTTGTTTCTCCTTTCACAAAGCGCTGCATTTCGTAGTCCTTGGCATCGGCTTTCATGCCGCCATGGACGATACTCAAAGGCACCTGTGGAAAAGCCCTAGCAATGCTTTCGTAACCATCCATCAGGTTTTTAAGATCCAAACTTTGGGACTCTTCGATCAAGGGATAAACGATATACACCTGTCTCCCTTTTTTTATTTCTTCCTGCATAAAGCCAAAGACCTTGAGTCTGTCCTTGTCGTAGCGATGTACTGTTTGGATGGGCTTTCTGCCTGCTGGAAGTTCGTCGATAACTGATACATCCAAATCCCCGTAGAGGCTCATCGCCAGAGTTCGTGGAATCGGCGTGGCAGTCATGACAAGCACATGGGGTTGGTACTGCTCATTTTTGGCCCAGAGCTTCGCGCGCTGTGCTACGCCAAATCGATGCTGCTCGTCGACAATTGCCAACCCTAAATTTTTAAATTGAACCACTTCTTCTAACAGTGCATGCGTGCCCACCAGGAGTGCCAATTCTCCGGACTGCAGGGCTTCATGTAAGACTTTGCGAGCAGCCTTTTTGGTGGAGCCAGTAAGCAAGGCAATCTGGAGACCCATAGAGTCAGCATATTGGCGTAAGCCTTCGTAGTGTTGATTGGCAAGGATCTCTGTAGGTGCCATCAAGCAAGTTTGTGCTCCTGAGCCAATGGCAAGCAGCATGCTAATAAAGGCAACCATGGTTTTTCCACTTCCCACATCCCCTTGAATCAGTCGGTTCATCTGCTTCCCCGACTTCATGTCTTCAAAAATCTCCCGAATCACCCGCTTTTGAGCATTTGTGAGTTGAAAGGGAAGATGTTGCGTGTAAAAGCCAGTTAGGAGCTGAGTGGAACCCAGGACCTGTCCTCGGGACTTTTCGGTTCGTGTGACCTTCAGGGTAAGTAGTCGCAATTGCAGGTAAAAAAATTCTTCAAATTTCAAGCGCTTTCGAGCTTGGGAAAGGCCCTCAGGGCTGCTGGGAAAGTGAATTTGGCGGATGGCTTCCTTTTTCCCCATCAGACGGTACTGATCCAGTATCCCCGGAGACAAGGTCTCTTGAATTTGTGGATAGACGAGCGGAAGCAGCTGCTCGAGAATGCGGGAGATCCCCCTTGAATCTAGGAAGCGAATCTTGAGTTTCTCCGTGGTAGAATAGACCGGCTGAAATTTGTTGCGAGCCTCGTTGGCTGCCGCAATGGGTTCCATCTCCGGGTGAGCCATGCTCCATTTGCGTCCAAAAAGTGCGGGCTTACCCAAAAAGATAAAGGAGCCTCCTAGCGGTAATCTTTTGAGTACCCAGGTGATGCCTTTGAACCAGGTCATCTCCATTTCCCCTGTTTCATCCACCACCACGGCCACCAACCTTTTTTTGGTGCCCATGCCGACCAAGTCAATGCTCTTGATTCGTGCCATCACTTGGACATGCTCTAGCTCCTCGTGGAGGTCTTTGATTTTTAAAAAAGTACTGCGGTCCTCGTAGCGAAAAGGATAGTGCTGTAGCAGGTCCCCATAGGTGAAGATGCCCAGCTCTTTGTTTAGCAGTTCAGCCTTCTGTGGGCCAACCCCCTTGAGGTATTCGATGCGGGTTTCAAAGATGGTAGACAAGGGCTTCGGGTTATGGGTAGAGCAAGTTACCGCAGACCGTTGAATTTTGCCAAGGCTTTGCAGGAAATTGTCAGGTAAAGGCAAGTGCTTGCTACTTCTTCAAATTATCGTTTTTGAAGTGATGCAGCAAAGTTGGCGAAGCGAACGCGATGTCCGTGTTGGCTCTGAAGGAGGGCCAATTGATTTTTAGCACGGTGTAGGTTTTGAAGTGGATAGCTGACGCGGTAGTAGACATTGCCTTCGAGGTGGTCGGTGAGGAATCTGAGTCCCATGATCAGGGTCATGATTTCTCCACCTAGGAGCAGCGATTCCGCTTCCAATGGTGTATTTGCTCCATTTAAACCTTCTAGGTAGCCCGCAAGGAGCTCTTCAAACAGTTCTGGGAGTTCTTGAATTTGATTCCAATCGGTGGCCGTTTCCGGCAGGCTGCAGGCAACTGTTCGTACGAGATCTCCAAAATCATACATCAGGTATCCTCCCATAACCGTATCTAAGTCCACCACTGCTTCTACTTGGCTGAGGGTCTTCGAAAAAATCAGGTTGTTGATTTTGGTGTCGCTGTGGGTAACCCGGAGCGGGAGATGCTTGCGTTGCTCCTGATACCAATTCACCAAAGGCAGCTGCTCCAAATACCCTTGGAGAAGCGCTTGCTCCTCTTCTGGGATATTGGGAAGCTGGTTGGCTACTTCTTGCAGTCGTGCAAATCGAAGATCAAGCCGATGAAAATTGGGGATGGTCTCTTCAAATCCTTCTGCGGACAGCTGCTGGCTCCAAGAGGCAAACTTTCCATAGGCCTGTGCAGCCATTCGTGCTTGGGCAGGATGCTGTACCTGTTGCAAGGTGCTGCCATCGACAAAATCAAAGAGGCGGTAATTTTTTCCTTGGATAGCGGTTAGCCCACTGCCGTTACTATTGCGCAGTGGAAGGGGAAGCTGGAAGGGCAGAGGATAGATGGCCGCATGCTTTGAAAGTAAACCGAGGTTATGATCGATGCGCTCGGGGAAGCGGAAAACGGAATCATTGAAGCCCTGAAGGATCCATTTTTTATCGAGTTGACTGACTAAAAGTGTCTCGTGAATTAGTCCTTCACCAAATGGACGAATCGTCAGGGGGTCATCGGTAAACTGGCGGTATTCCTGGGTGAGGGCGGTAGCAAGCGCATCAAACATGTGTCGAAAATAGAAATTTCTTCTTGTAAATACAGAATCCAGAATCTGTCCTAAGACTTTGGGAGGTCAAGAACTTGTTTTTGAGCGAGCTAGGGGTTCTTTCAGGTTAGGAACTAGCGATCTTTCTAAAAAAAATCAAAAAAGGGATTGGCCTTAACTAAATAATTTTTTGTTTATTGGTCCATCAATTAACCCAAGATCCTATGAATGTTACTGCCTTAGATTGGGGCATCATCGCCGCTTTTTTCGTTATTTCCTTGGTGATTGGCCTCGCATCGGCCAAATCAGCAGGTAGTTCCGCAAAGGAATTTTTTCTTTCTGGACGCAACATGCCCTGGTGGCTTTTGGGCGTATCCATGGTGGCAACTACCTTTTCGGCCGACACGCCAAACCTAGTTACGGATATGGTCCGAAAGGATGGTGTTGCAGGGAACTGGGCTTGGTGGGCATTTTTGCTCACGGGCATGTTGACTGTATTTGTCTATGCCAAGTTGTGGCGGAGATCTGAGTCGACCACTGATTTAGAGTTTTACGAAATGCGGTATTCCGGTAAGGGAGCTGCTTTTTTGCGTGCTTTCCGCGCCATTTACCTAGGCGTATTCTTCAACGTGGTCATCATGGCAACGGTGTCCTTGGCAGCCATCAAGATTGGTGGGGTCATGTTGGGTCTTTCGCCTGTTCAAACCTTGTTGATTGCCTCGGTGGTCACCGTGGTCTACTCCTCTTTTGGAGGACTCAAGGGAGTGTTGCTCACAGACTTTTTTCAGTTTTTCATTGCGATGATTGGTTCCTTTGGAGCCGCGTATTACGTGTTGGAATTGCCAGAAATCGGGTCTTTGCAGCAGCTATTGAGCCATGAAGTAGTCGCTACCAAGTTGGATTTTGTGCCGGATTTCACCAATCCCAATGTTTATATTCCGCTATTTATCATGCCCATTGCCATCCAATGGTGGGCTACCTGGTACCCAGGAGCAGAGCCAGGCGGAGGGGGATACATTGCCCAGCGCATGCTATCTGCTAAGGATGAGAAAAATGCGATTGGAGCTACCCTGTTTTTCAACATTGCACACTATGCCTTACGCCCTTGGCCTTGGATTATTGTTGCCCTAGCATCCTTGGTGGTATACCCAACGGTAAACGATTTACAATTGGCATTTCCTCATATTCCTGCGGACAAGTTAGGCGATGATTTGGCCTATCCTGCGATGCTAACCTTCCTGCCCACAGGAATGGTAGGGATCGTGCTTGCTTCCTTGATTGCAGCAGTGATGTCTACGCTATCTACTCACCTCAACTGGGGATCGAGCTACATAGTGAATGATTTCTACCTACGTTTTTTAAAGCCTGAAGCAAGCGATAAGGAGTTGGTAGCTGTAGGAAGAATTTCTACCGTAGTCTTGATGGTGTTGTCTAGCTTTTTGGCCTTGGCCCTGTCCTCGGCCTTGTCTGCATTTGCGATTTTACTTCAAATTGGTGCTGGTACAGGCTTGATATTTATTCTTCGTTGGTTCTGGTGGAGGATCAATGCCTATACGGAAATCTCTGCCATGGCCATCTCATTTGCCGTTGCGATTTTCTTTGAAGTAATTAATCCTGGGCTGGGATGGATAGATATTCCAGCAGAGCAGAGTTACCTCAAACTCGTGTATTCGGTATCCATCACTACGGTAGGTTGGTTACTGGTGACCTTCCTGACCCAACCTGAAAAAGACGAGGTCTTGCTTTCTTTTTACCGAAAAGTTCAACCTGCTTCCTTGGGATGGAAAAAAGTATTGGATCGATACCCTGCTGAGAAACAAGAAAAAGGCAGACTGGGAATGGAAATTGGGTTGATGTTGGTGGGTACTGTCATGGTGTATGCGGCCCTGTTTTCAACCGGATTTTTCATCTATGGAGAAATTGCCCAAGGGGTCATTGCAGGAGCTATTGCTGTGGCAGGAGGCTTGTTTATTCTCTTTTCCTGGAAAAAATTAAATTCCTAAGAACTTCATTGGCATTGATTTCAGTTCCCTCCACTTGTCCTAGCTGGACTCGTGGAGGGAATTGTTGTATATCTTGCCAACTTACTTTTTGATTTCGGCCCTCTTTCCAAAGTTGACCGAATTGATGAGATGAGCCATGTCTAGCTTGATGTATTCAATAATCGGGGCCAAGGAGTCGTTTTTGAGAGCGGAATTGAAGTAAACTGCTCCTCGAAGGAAGTTGGAGGTGGAGTCGGTTACAAAAAATTGAAATTGTGTGGGAACCTCCCCTGATAGTTCCGCGACTACTGCCACATAGCCATTTGGGGTAAGTAAAATCGCTTCTTCAATTCCATAAGCCTTGATCTGGTGCTTTGCCGTAAGGTTAAAAGCATCATTGGATAATGTTTTGAAATCTGTGCTTTGGTCAATCTTTTTGTAGGTCAAATGTACCTTGGCACCAAACTCTTTGTAATTCAAGTTGATCCACTCTTTTTCGTCTAAGTTGAACGAATCCGCTTCCACCCTGCTGTGGGTTGAAAAATCCAATTGATAGGGATATCCTTGTTCTAGTCTTTGGTATTCGTGGCGTGGCAACTCAATGCGGTTGTATCCTGGAGGCTTTGGAAGCCAGTTGGACTCGCAGCCGAGGCAAAGTAGCACAAGAAAGGCTAAGGGAAAGAATCGCTTCATGTGTTAAAAGTAGGTTTTCTAGGGCAATTTCTGCTGCCTTACCCTCTTTTTCAGGTGTTTTTTATAGCGGTTTTTGGAGTTTAAAACGAGTTAAGCAGCTCGCCTGCGAACTGAACTAAGTCCAATTCACAAAAAACACATGATATTTGTGAATTGATTCACGAAAAATGGCCTAAAAAAGTGAATTAGGTTTCTTTGTGCCATAAAGGAAGGAATTCAACAATACCTCCCTACCTCAAATCCCTTGATTTCCATGGAGGTGTCTTTTTGTTGGTGCAGCTCTGCCAGGATTTTACCTGTGCCCGGTGCCAAGGAAATTCCCATCATCGAATGTCCACTGCCTACCAGTACGTTGCTGTATCCAGGTGCAAACCCGATATACGGGAGCCCATCCGGGGAACAAGGACGGAGGCCTTTCCAGATCTGCTGGTCTTCGGGGAAACTGGCTTGAAAGTCTGGGTAGTAGCGATTGATTGACTCAAAAATGCCTTTCACTCGATTCTTGTTGATGGACTGGTTGGTACCGGCAATTTCCATGGTGCCTCCAAAGCGGACTGTTTCTCCATAGGGACTTACGGCTACTTTTTGTTCGGTAAGGATGGTAGCTTGTTGGATTTCGGGGTTATTTTTTTGAATAAAGGAATAACCTTTTCCGCCCATCATCGGAAGGGAGAACTGCAGCATCTTTGCCAATTCCCCTGACCAAGAACCTCCGCAAAGGAGAATCTTTTCGGCTTCCAACTTCCCTTTATCCGTGAGTACGGCGACCACCTTTGATCCCTCTTTTTCAAAGCCCAGCACTTGGGTCTCGGTGAGAAAAGTAACTCCCTTTTGTTCCAAGTATTTTTTCAAGAAACTGTAGAGTGCTCCGGGATCTAGGTGAGCATCCCCAGGGAAAAGGACTGCACCTCGGGCCTTAAGCTGGAGATGAGGCTCTATCCTTTTGAGGTCTTCGGGGTTGAGAATCTCTGCTTCAAGTCCATATTTCCGAGCCAAATGTGCAAATTCAACCTCCTCTTTCTCCATGGATTCGGTTTGGTAGGCCATCATCAGCCCTTTTTCTACCAAAGCCATGGACGAGTCCGGGTGCTCTTGCCGAAACTCCTGGTACAGGGCCTTGCTGAGTAGACTGATATTTTTGAGGTAGGGGATCGCTTTCGTCACCTGACTAGGGGTGGCTGCTTTGAAGAAAAGGAGGCACCATTGGGCCAATTTAAAATCCAAGCGGGGGTGGATATAGAAAGGGCTTTTGGAGGAAAACATCCAGGAGATCCCCTTGGAAATCATGCCAGGTGCAGCAAGTGGGATGATATGGCTAGGTACAATCATGCCTGCATTGCCAGTAGAGCAATTGTCCTTAAGGTCCGTTCGGTCAATGACCGTCACTTCGATGCCTTCCTTTTGAAGGAAATAGGCCGTAAATAAGCCGACGATTCCACCGCCGATAACAAGGGTTGGTTTCATAAAAGACGCATTTAACCTTTGAGGTCTTTCAGACCTCGAAGGTTTTGGGTTATCCTTTGTGGTCTTCGAGACCTCGAAGGATTGAAATTTTTGTTAATTAAACCTTCGAGGTCAAAAAAGACCTCAAAGGTTTTGGATTATCCTTTGTGGTCTTCGAGACCTCGAAGGATTGAAATTTTTGTTAATTAAACCTTCGAGGTTTTATAAACCTCAAAGGTTGGATATCCTTTGCGGTCTTAGAGACCTCGAAGGATTTAGATTTGGTTTTTAACAAACCTTCGAGGTCAAAAAAGACCTCAAAGGTTTAGATCACTTGGAATCCATGGACATAAGGATCGTCCTCGTCCAGGATGATGGTGTTGTATCCGTACACTTTCGCCCAGCCTTCAATACTCGGGACGATGGCGGGCTTGCCTGCAATTTCGGTTACTTCCTCGATTCTGCCAATAAATTTGGAGCCGATAAAGCTTTCGTGAATAAATTCATCTCCAGGCTTCAACCAGCCCTTGGCAAACCACTGTGCCATTCTAGCGGAAGTTCCCGTGCCGCATGGGGAGCGATCGATGGCCTTGTCGCCATAAAATACTGCATTTCTAGCAGTGCTACTTGGATCGATTGTTTTTCCGGTCCATAGCACATGCGACAGCCCTCGAATGCGTTCCTGCTCGGGGTGGACAAAGTCGTATCGCTCGTTCATTTTTTGGCGAAGATTTCGAGCCATGGAGATGAGTTGCTCCGCTTTGAAGTGCTCGATGCCAGGAAAATTCTCCTGCGGATCTACGATGCAATAAAAATTGCCCCCATAGGCCACATCGACGGTAAGCTTACCCAGTTCGTCTGATTCGATTTCAAGGCTTTCTGCAGCCAAAAAACTTTTGACGTTGGTAAGCTTCACGGAGGTGACCTTCTTGCCTACTTGGGTGTATTCCACCAGCACTAGACCTGCCGGAGCCTCCATCCGAAGAAAACCAGGGGTCTTCGGGTGAATCAACCCTTCTTCGATGGCAATGGTGATCGTGCCAATGGTACCGTGTCCGCACATGGGAAGACAGCCTGAAGTTTCGATGAAAAGCACAGCAAAATCATTTTCAGGGTCGTGAGGAGGGAATAGCATCGAGCCAGACATCATGTCGTGGCCCCTCGGTTCAAACATTAATCCTGTTCGAATCCAATCCAAGTTGTCTAGAAAATACTGTCGTTTTTCCAGCATGTTGTTTCCTTTTAGAAAAGGAACCCCACCCGAAACTACCCGAACGGGATTGCCACAGGTGTGTGCGTCGATGCAAGAGAAGGTATGGCGTGATGGCATTTTTTTGTGGGGGGTAGAAGGGTTAAATGAAATACAATGGAAATTCAATAGAAATAAACCGAGCAAGCTCGGTGAAATAGAACCAAATTCGTTTCTCAACCTATTTCACGTAGCGAAGCGTAGTCTATTTCCACTGTATTTTTATTATTTAGTTAAATCCCCATTCACCGTTCTCCAAATTCCAAGTGGATTGGCATCCATCAAGGCTTCGGGGAGTAGTTCTTGGGGCATATCTTGGAAGGCGATGGGCCTGGCAAAGCGTTTGATGGCATAGCTGCCTACAGAAGTGGTCTGGCTCGCAGTAGTAGAAGGGAAAGGTCCCCCATGCTGCATGGCATGCCCTACTTCTACTCCAGTGGGTGCTCCCTTGAAAAGCAGGCGCCCACATTTTTCCTGAAGTAAGTTGACTAGTATAAGGTGATTTTTAAGTTCTTCCAAATCTGCCCAAACCGTGATGGTAAGCTGCCCTTCAAGTTGCTGAGCGATGTTCAGAAGTTCTGCATGGTCGCGGTAAACGACCATAAGCCCAAATGCTCCAAACACTTCTTGGTGGAAAAGTGGATGCTTTAGCCAGTCTGCAGCTTTGATTTCTGCCAAGGCAGGACTACCGTTAATCAGATGCTTTGGATCAGCCACTTTTACCCAACGGAGTTCGTTGCGCGCTTCAAGTGCCTGGATGGAATCGTAATAGGCTTTTGCGATGCCCTCATGAAGCATGGGAGCAGCGGCAATCGCATGGAGTTCAGTGGCAATTGCTAGTTCAAAATTTTGCGCCTGTTTTTCCGGCACAAAGATGAGGCCTGGATTGGTGCAAAACTGCCCTGCTCCCAAGGTCAGTGAAGCGATAAATGCTTTTGCCAAAGCATCATTTTCTTTTTCCAATTTTTGAGGGAAGCAGAAAATTGGGTTGACTGATCCCATTTCAGCAAATACTGGAATGGGCACTTCACGCTGGTTGGCGAGGTGGAATAAGGCCATGCCTCCAGCATGTGAACCTGTAAATGCCAGTGCTTTCGCTAGGGGATGCTTAACCAATGCTTGGCCTTCTGCAATTCCTCCCTCAACATGTGTAAAGAGGGCGGAAGGCAGCCTACATGCTGACAGGGCCTGCTGGATACACTCAGCCACTTTTCTGGAGGTTTCTGGATGTGCGGGGTGTGCTTTGTAAACGACAGAACAGCCTGCGGCCAAGGCCGAAATTGTATCTCCTCCCGCTGTGGAAAAAGCAAGTGGAAAATTGCTCGCTCCAAAGACGACCACCGGACCCAATGGAGTAAGGATGCGGCGGATATCTGCTCGAGGCAGCGGGCTGCGGTCAGGCATTGCCGGATCGATCGTGGCTTCTACCCAGGAACCTTCCTTTACCAAATTGGCAAAC
>CANHCD010000046.1 GCA_947458795.1 Cyclobacteriaceae bacterium
CAAAAAAACCTATTTTCGAATTTCCACACAGTGATTAGCACTAAACCCGCCCAATTTATCCCATGAAAAAAATCCTCCTTCCCCTACTTTTGATCGCTACCACTGCGGTGGGTCAGTCCAAACTTCGTCCCAGCATTGACCAGAAAGCGCAGGGTGTAGAAGCTAAAGTCATCGAATGGAGACGGGATTTTCACCAACACCCCGAACTGGGAAATCAGGAAGTGCGCACCGCCAAGATCGTCGCAGATCACCTCCGTTCCCTAGGCATGGAAGTCACTGAAAATGTAGCAGTCACTGGCGTAGTCGGAGTTCTTCGTGGCAGCAAACCGGGTCCCATGGTCGCCCTTCGTGCCGATATGGACGCACTACCCGTAACGGAGCGAGTAGACCTTCCTTTCAAATCCACCGTCATTGCTACCTACAATGGACAGCAAACGGGCGTGATGCATGCCTGCGGACACGATTCCCACACCGCCATCTTGATGGGGGTAGCCGAAGTATTGGCGGCACATAAAAATCAATTGGAAGGTTCGGTGAAGTTTATCTTCCAACCTGCAGAAGAAGGGGTCACTGAAGTACCCATGGCAGGAGCCGAATTGATGGTGAAGGAAGGAGTCATGAAAGACGTGGACGCTATTTTTGGCCTACACATCTGGGCACAAGTAGAAGCCGGTAAAATCGGTTACCGCCCCGGACCAGCCATGGCAGCAGTGGATATCCTGGGCATCAACGTGCTCGGCACCCAGGCACACGGCGCTTCTCCTTGGTCAGGTGTAGATCCCATCGTCACTTCCGCACAGATCATTACGGGCTTACAAACCATCCTATCCCGCAGTGTAAATGTGACCGAAAATCCAGCAGTAGTTACCGTAGGTGCTATTCATGGAGGTATTCGACACAACATCATCCCTGAAAAAGTAGAACTTATCGGTACCATCCGCACCTTTGGTGAAGCGCAACAAGCACTCGTACACCGCAGAATCAACGAAATCGCAACCAACATCGCCGAAAGTGCCGGAGCAAAAGCAGAGGTCAACATTCTCAAACTTTACCCAGCCACCATCAATGACGAGGCCCTAACTGCAACCATGCTGCCCTCTCTAACCGCTGCCGCGGGCAAAGAAAATTTGATTTTGATGGACCCAATGACAGGTTCGGAAGACTTTAGCTTCTTCCAAAAGGAAAAGCCAGGCGTATTTGTATTCTTAGGTGGAATGAAGCCAGGTGCTGACCCCCTCAAAACCCCTTCTCACCACACTCCAGACTTTTACCTGGATGAAAGTGGATTCGTACTTGGGGTCCGCGCCTTGAGTTACCTCGTCGTGGATTATTTGAATATTAAAAAATAAACATTGATTCAGTTTGAGGTTTATCCATCATTTACCAAAGAAAATCTGAATTACTAGGGAGGGTGTTTTTTCCAAAAAATTCCGAAAATTGGCAAGTAAACAAAGATTTAGTCTATCCGTATACTGTTAAAAATCGATGAGATGAGGTATAAATCAGTCTTTTTTCTTTTCCTCCTTTTTTCCTTATCCACCTGTAAAGAAGAGGAAAAGCCGGAACAAGAAGCATTTATTTTTGGACAGTGGAACTTTCGCTGTACAGGAAACTGCATCCAGATTTACAAATTGATAGGAGGAAAGCTGTACGTGGATAACATGAATAGTTTTCGGGAAGCTCCCATAATCACTTACTCCAAAACTCCCAAAGAGGAGAAATATGCGGTAATCGCTAAAGAGCTGGAACAAGCTTTTCCTAAAGATTACATGATGCCAAGAGGGCTATCCTTGATTGCATGTCCCGTTTGTGTGGAAGAGGGAGGATACTACCTCGCCTTTGAGCGGGAGTCTGAAATCATTTGGTGGCAGGTAGGAAATATTCCAGAATTATGGCCTGAAGAGATCCGCCCATTTATGCAGAAGCTGGTCCAAACCATTCCCCTACTTCCCGAAGAATAGAAGCAAATCGACTTCCACAAAAAGGCATCCAGAGCTCCGGTCTTAGTGTTTAAACTCCAACCTTGAAACGAGTTCTTGGAAAATAATACTCATTAAAGGTTCAGCTAGACCAGCCGCAGCAATCACATCCTGGAGCGATACCTGATGGATTTTCCCGGGGACACCCAGGTCTGTGATGGCAGACAAGCCAAACACTTCCATCCCAGCGTGACAGGCCACCAGTACCTCAGGCACAGTACTCATGCCAACTGCATCTCCTCCGATGGTGCGCAGGTAACTGTATTCAGCCGGTGTCTCCAAGTTTGGACCCTCCACCCCACAATAGGTTCCTAGGTGCAGCTTGATGCCTTTTTCCTTTGCAATCTGTAAAGCCAGGGCAATCAATCGTGGGGAATAGGGCACACTCATGTCCGGAAACCGTGGTCCCCAGGTCTCGTAATTTTTTCCTCGTAAGGGGTTTTCTGGAAACAAGTTGATATGATCCGAAATCACCATCACCTCCCCCACGGCCTGCGCAGGGTTTAATCCCCCTGATGCATTGGATACCAGGAGCGTCTGAACGCCCAAGCCTCGCATCACCCGAATGGGAAAAGTGACCTCCTTCATGGAATACCCTTCGTAGTAGTGGAATCGACCCTTCATGGCCAGCACTTTTTTTCCTGCCAATCGGCCAAAAAGTAAGGTGCCGCTGTGGCTTTCAACCGTAGAAATTGGAAAATGAGGAATCTCCTGGTAGGGAATTTCCAAGTCCACCTCGATCTGGGAAGCCAAATTTCCGAGTCCCGTTCCTAAAATAATTCCCACTGCCACTGGATCGGAATGAATCCCTTGGATGTAGGCCGTAGCCTGTTCCACTTGCTGCTTGTAGTCCATCTAAAAATTAATTTATGCGGTTCAAAGATAGGGGTTTGAAAAATTGTTCGAACTTTTCTGGGTACTTGTGTGTATAAAAGGGATAAAATTCACTTCATGATAAAGATTATTGTCAGCACCAACCGTAAAAATTCAGTTTCGAGTACGCTTGCCACCCTCTACCAAAATATCCTAAAAGAAAAGGGAGCGGACGCTGAAATTCTTTACATCTCGGATTTGCCTGCAGATTTTACGGCAACTGCCTTATATGAAAACAATGGAAAAAACCCGGAGTTCAATGCCTTTCACGATCGGGTAAAGGAAGGAAAAAAGTTTGTATTTATCGTTCCAGAGTACAATGGATCCTTTCCGGGAATCCTCAAAACATTCATTGATGGGATGACCTATCCCAATTCGTTCTTAAATAAAAAGTGTGCCCTGGTAGGGCTCTCATCAGGAATTGGCGGGGGTGGCATCGCTATGAGCCACCTCACCGACATCTTCCATTACCTGGGTATGCATGTTCTTGCTCTCAAGCCCAGATTGGCTAAGATAGAGCAAAATATGTCAGATAACCTGCTCACCAACAGGCTGTATGTAGAACTACTACATACCCAGGCAGACATGCTGCTCGACTTTTAGGACTTAGTCCACGTTGTCGTGCAGAAACCGATTGTTGCCTAAAATCTCGTTTTCCTCGTTTAGGTTAAACTTGCTTAGGCTAGACTCCGAGCTGTGCTGAGGCTCATTGAGAATTACATTTTTACGCTGGTAAGCAGGCACCACCATTTGCTCAGTCAAATCATCTGAAGCAGTAGTTAGCGAACGGCCTCCTTTTAGTTTCTCGAATCTTTCGTGTGCACGCTGGATTGCTTTCATTTTCATTTGCTCGTAGTAGTCATTCGCAAATACAGGAGGAGTAGGTTGTTGTTGCGGCTCAACCGGTGCAGCAGCATGAACTGGCTCCTGGTAGAGGTTATGCACAATGACTTTTTCTTCCTCTATAGGCTCTTCCACAAGGAAAGTTTCAGCTACTGGTTGAGGATCAAATGCATATACTTCTTCTTTTTCTTCCTCAACCACTTCTTCCTCTAGGATAGGAGTTGACACTGCTACTGGAGGCTTGGGAAAATTGAAGGTAAAGGTGGTTCCTTCAGCGATAGGCTCTTCAATTACTTGTGCAGACTTTCCAGATTCCAAATGAATCACCGTTTTGATTTGCTCAGGAGCTGGGGCTGGGGCTTGGGCTGGAGCTAGGGCTTGGGCTTGAACTTGCACAGGAACTTCTTGGCTACCAAAGGCGGAAATAGGAGCAGCATTTGGGATTGCTGGAGGCACACTTGCCAATCTATCCATCTCAAAGCCTGTGGCAATGACAGTTACGCGGATCGCTCTACCCAATTCAGGATCAATTCCCTGGCCAAAGATAACCTCCGCATTGTCTCCCGCTTTCTCCTGGATGTATTCAGTAATATCGCTCAACTCATCCATGGAAAGTTCCTCTTCTTCTCCAGAAATAATGGACAACAAGATTTTTTGAGCTCCTTTGATGTCTACATTATTAAGCAACGGAGAAGAGATGGCATGGCCTGCAGCACGAATGGCACGACCCTCACCTTCTTCAGTTGCAGATCCCATCACGGCAGCACCTGCATCTTTCATTACTGTCTTCACGTCTTCAAAATCGACGTTTACATCCTGGTGGATGGTAATAATTTCGGCAATGGATCGAGCAGCTGTACTTAAAATATCGTCAGCCTTGCTGAAAGCGGTACGAATTGCCAAGTTTCCGTAGATCTCTCTAAGCTTATCGTTAAGGATGACCAGCACGGTATCGCAATTTTCACGAAGTGCTTCAATGCCTGCTTGAGCTACAGCCATTTTCTTTTTCCCTTCAAACATAAAGGGAGCAGTGACGATACCTACGGTTAGGATATTCAATTCTTTCGCGATTCTGGCAACTATCGGCGCAGCACCTGTACCAGTTCCTCCACCCATACCTGCTGTGATAAATAGCATTTTGGTGTTGTCGGCAAGGAGCTCTCGGATTTCATCTTCTGTTTCTAATGCTGCTCGACGCCCTTGCTCTGGGTTAGCGCCTGCACCAAGACCCTCTGTCAAGTTGGCTCCTAGCTGGAGTCTCAAAGGCACAGGGCTAGATTTCAAGGCCTGCGCATCGGTATTGACCACGACGAATTCCACATCCTTTATTCCTAAGCCATACATGTGGTTGACGGCATTACTACCACCGCCACCGACACCAATGACTTTAATAATGGATTTTTGGTTTTTTGGGAGATCAAATCTGTAATCTTTCATGTTATCTGACATATGTATAAGTGGTGAATTTATTTATAGGTTAGGGTACTCGTTAAGTAATGAATTGAATGATTTTTAATTTCCGTAGGCTGTATCATCGCCGATGTCATCGGAAATAATTCCCTTCAAACGCTCTCCAATGTTTTTAAAGAAATCTTTGGAGATACCCTCCCTCACTTGAATTTTTGGTTTTACTCCAGTGTTGGCAACACGGTTTTTGTACATTTCTTCCCGCATGTCTAGGGACTTGAAGCCTGCCAAAACCAATCCTACCGTAGTGGCATACATCGGGCTCTTGACTTCTTCCAACACGGATTTACCAAGGTGCTCATTTGGAAATCCGATACGGGTATCCAAACCTGTCATGTATTCAAACAATTGCGCAATGAACTGCATTTGGGAACCTCCTCCAGTGAGTACAATTCCTCCTGCCAACTTTTTATAGTAGCCACTCTGCATGATTTCGTTCTGTACGATCTCGATGATCTCTTCCATTCGTGCTTGGATGATGGAAGCTAGATTGCGGATGGAAATTTCTTTAGGGGCACGATTTTTCAATCCTGGAATGGATACAATTTCATTGGGATTTGCTTCAGCTGCGATGGCCTTTCCAAAACGAGTTTTCAAGGTCTCAGCTTGGTTTTGCATCAACATACAGCCCTCCTTGATGTCGGCAGTAATGATATTGCCCCCCAAAGGAATCACAGCCGTATGGCGAATAATGTTTTCATAGAAAATGGCGATATCGGTCGTTCCTCCTCCGATGTCGATCAAACAAACACCTGCTTCTTTTTCTTCCTCACTCAATACAGAAAGGGAGCTCGCAAGGGGTTCAAGGATCAACTGCTTGGAGGTGAGCTGTGCACGCTTGACGCATTTGTTGATGTTGTTGATAGCCGTAGTCTGGGCGGTGATGACATGGAAATCTGCCTCCAGACGGTTGCCGGACATCCCTACAGGATCTTTGATGCCTCCCTCATAATCAACCGTATAGTCTTGAGGCATCACGTGAATGATACTATTCCCTGGAGGAACGACAATGTTGTGCATGTCTGCAGTCAGTCGCTGCACATCTTCAACAGTGATTTCATCCTCCGTAGGTTGACGCATGATGCTTCCATGCATGATTTTACTTTGAATGTGCTGTCCAGCAATTCCAACAATCACTTCTGCAATGTCCACCTCGGCCATGTTGGAACATTCTTCCACAGCCTTCACAATAGCATTTACAGTTTTGTCGATATTGGTCACTATCCCTCTCTCTACCCCATCCGACACAGACTTGCCCATGCCAAGGACTTCTAGCTTGCCAAATTCATTTTTTCGGCCAATGATGGCGCAAATTTTGGTCGTCCCAATGTCCAGACCTACAATAAGTTTGTCGTTTTCCATATCCAAGCTTTATTCACAAACAATTTGATTTTTATATTTTACACTTATCCGCTCGTAAGCGTCCCAGCCTTTTCGAGGCAATATTTCCTTGTAGAGTAATGCTATCCGTTCAAACTTGCTCTCATAGTCGTGAGCATCTCCAAATTCAATCACTTGCTTTCCTACTTGCTGGTGAATGCGGATGTCATTTCTTCCGTTAATCTCCAACTCAGTCACTTGAGCACTCCAAAACTTGTCCTGCGAAATGAAGCGAATCAAAGGAATCAACTCAGGGATCGCATCAATTCTCCCTTGGTCCATCAATGAACTGATGTACGCACCTTGAACTATTAAAACCCTGCTCGTGTAGCTGGGAGAGGTCGCTATCAACAATCCTTCTTTGGTGATGTACCCATCTGCGCTCTCAGCCCTAGCTATTCGGGCCATCGGTTCGTGCTGGGTCAAACTCAATTTCAAGATCCCTTGCTGATCTACTGAAGCCTCTACCGTTCGAATAAAGGGATGACCCAACAGGCGCTTTTCGATATCCTTTAAGGGCAACTCCATAATTGGAAGCCCCTTTTTCAACTCTGGGAAGGAAGCGGAGAGAATGGTTAAAATCTCTTTTTCTTCTACAAAATACACCCCACTAACGGCCTCCAAGTCTATCACAATGCTGCTGAAAGCTTTACTTTGGTTTTGCTTTTCCACAAATCCAATGTAGCCCCCTGCCACAAGGCAGAGCAACACGATTCCAAGTACCTTTTTCACCTTTGCTTTATTCATGCGTTTGTGGGGTTAGGTCTAGAATTGGTCCATGCTGCGATACCAGGCACAAGCCTGTCAATGTCTCCTGCACCTAGGGTGACCAGCACCTCTGGAGCGGAAGTTTTCAAGAAATCCATTACCTCGCTTTTCGGAATGCAAACCTTCTTCGCAGCTTGAATGCCTTCCAAAAGCATCTCAGACTCCACACCAGGAATCGGTAGCTCTCTGGCAGGATAGATGGGCAAAAGCACCACTTCATCGGCAAGCGAAAGGCTCTCCGAAAATCCAGGAGCAAAATCCCGGGTACGAGTAAATAAATGCGGTTGGAAAATCACCGTCAGACGTTGAGATGGATACATCGCTCGAACTGAACTCAAGCAAGCCTTGATCTCTTCTGGATGGTGCGCGTAGTCGTCAATGAATATCTTTCCTGCATGGGATGAGTGAATTTCAAAACGACGCTTTACACCGAGGAAGGTTTTGATACCTTCTCGCACCTGCAGTTCGCTGACCCCATGATCCAATGCGATGGCAATAGCAGCCAAGGCATTTTCCACATTGTGGAATCCAGGGATAGACAATTCCAAACCCTTGATCTGATTTTTGCTTCCGATGTAATCAAAAACAAAGGAGTTGGGCTTGGCAATAATATTTTCTGCATGGATGCCGTCCGACCGAAGTCCATACTCGCGGATGTCCGTGGCTGCCAAAGCGGGCTCTTCCAAGCGGTACAGGGCATGGCTTTGTATGTAAATTTTACCCTTCTTGTCCACTAGAGCAAGAAACTGACGGAAGCCTTCCAAGATCGTTTGCTCATCCCCATAGATATCCAAATGGTCTGGATCTGCACTCGTCAATACCGCTTCATTTGGATGTAAATGAAGGAACGAACGGTCAAACTCATCTGCTTCTACCACGACCACCGCCTCTTTGGACTTACCAGAAAGGATCAGGTTGCTGTTGTAGTTTTGGGTAATTCCACCCAAAAAGGCAGTTACTGGCTTCCCTGCAGACTTTAAAAGATGAGCCACAAGGGAAGAGGTACTGGTTTTGCCATGAGTGCCGGCTACGGCAATCGTATACTGGTCCTTAGTGATCATCCCCAACACTTCCGCTCTTTTCTTGATAAGAAAGCCCTGCTGGAAAAAATGAAGCAGCACGGAGTCTTTCGGAATAGCTGGTGTCCAAACCACCAAGACCTCATCGGGGTTTGACCTAAATTGAGCAGGAACGGCGGCTACCTCGTCCGCAAAAATGACCTGCATCCCTTCCTCCACCAATGCATCTGTCAAGGGCGAAGGGGTCTTGTCGTAACCCGCCACTGCATAGCCTTCCTGCTGAAACCAGCGTGCCAAGGCACTCATGCCTATGCCGCCAATTCCGAGGAAAAATATGCTATGTATCCCTTTAAATGTCATTTTAGAAGAAGTTCAAGTTCTGTTACCAAGGCATTTGCCGCATCCGGCATTGCCAATTTTTTGATTGCTGTTGCTAGCGACTGGGCCTTTTCCTCCTGCTGCAGCAACTCGTCGATGTATTCTTTAAACTTCGCTACTGCATCCGCATCTGGAAGGAGCACTGCTGCCCCTTGCTTTACGCAAGCAGTTGCGTTTTTCGTTTGATGGTCCTCCGCTACATTGGGCGATGGAATAAAGATCACCGGCTTTCCTACCAAGCATAGCTCAGAAACCGAAAGCGCTCCAGCTCGAGACACAATCAAATCCGCTGCGGCATAGGCCAGGTCCATCTCTCGGATAAACTCCCGCAAATGGATATGCGTCAAGCCTGCCTTTTCCAAGGTTGCCTCCATGTCCTTGAAATAAAATTTACCGCTCTGCCAGAGCACCTGATAGCCTTCTTTTTCCAAGTCGGCCATGTGCTTGAGCATGGCTAAGTTGAGTGTTCGCGCGCCCAGGGATCCTCCCAAAATCAAGACGGTTTTGCGATTTGGATCCAAGCCAAATTTCTGCTGACCCAACTCTTTTTTTCCAGCCAAGTCCAGCAAATCCTTTCGAACTGGGTTGCCGGTAAGCTTGATTTTTTCCTTGGGGAAAAAGCGGTCCATATCTGGATAGGCGACACAAATTCGGGCTGCTTTTTTCGCTAAAATCTTGTTGGTCAATCCAGCATAGGAGTTCTGCTCTTGCAGAAGGGTAGGAATACCTTTGGATTGTGCCGCATAGAGCACAGGCCCACTGGCATAGCCCCCAACACCCACCACTAGTTGTGGATTAAAACCGTTTACAATGCCTGCCGCCATGCGAAGGCTTCTCCAGAGTTTAATTGGGAAACTCAGGTTGGCTAGCGTCAACTTGCGTTGAAGTCCTGCCACTGGAAGGCCTTTAATGGAGTACCCTGCCTCAGGCACTTTCTGCATCTCCATTTTACCTTCTGCACCAACAAATAGAATCTCCGAGTCTGGATGTTTTTCCATCCAGGCATTGGCAATGGCTAGGGCTGGGTAGATGTGCCCGCCGGTGCCTCCACCGCTAATGAGAATTCGATATGTTGCTTCAGTTTTGATACGTTTTCGTTTATGCTGTACGTAATTGATTTCCTTTTTTGGTACCCTCAGAAGCAGCCAAGACCTCTTCCTGGTGGTCACCACGGCTGACACTCAGAATAATCCCTAGTGCCGTACCTGTAAATATCAAAGAGGTTCCTCCCATGCTCAGTAGTGGAAGGGGAAGCCCCGTAATCGGCCCTAGCCCTACGGCCACGGCCATGTTGACCAATGCTTGGATGACCAGGGCAAAGCTCAAGCCTGCGGAAAGTAGGCCGCCGAAGGCCTTGTTTGAATTGGCCACGATGCGCATCCCTCGGTAGAGCAGCGCGAGGTATAGGAAGAGTACTGATACCCCGCCGACCATGCCGTATTCCTCCAAGATGATGGCATAGATAAAATCAGAATACGGGTGTGGAAGGGTATTTCGTTGCTCACTATTTCCTGGACCTTTGCCTGTAATGCCGCCCGTTGCGATGGCGATGTAGGACTGTTCCGCTTGAAAAGGCACCTTACTATCGTCGTCTTTGGAATCCATAAAGGTTTCAATTCTAGATAAAAAGGTGTCTTTCCGTTGCCCTGTTAGAATGGCAACCGAAAGCCCAAGTATGCCTACCATCACCACCAATGCCAAGTGCTGCACAGGAACTCTTCCAATAAACATGATCAACAAGCAGGTGATCAGCAGTAAAATTGCGGTAGACATATTGGCCATACCAATCAAAGCTGTGATCACTCCAATGGAAATGAAAATGGGAAGCAGCGTTCCTGCAATATCCGTGATGTTATTCTGTCGCTTGGCAAGCATTGCTGCCAAAGCTGCTATCAAGGAGAGCTTGGCCAAATCCGAAGGCTGGAAGGCTTGGTTAATTACTGGAATTACCAACCAGCGATTGGCCTCGTTGATGTTGGAACCAAACAAATAGGTAACCACTAAAAGTGGGATGGACAAGTACATGAATAACCTTGCGTAGAGGGCGTATTTGCGGTAAGGAATTTTGTGTGCCAACCACATCACGACCAGCGATGCAAAAACCAGCTTGGAATGCTTGAATAGGTATTGCTCGGTGTTGACCACTTCCTCCTTGTACACCAAAGTGCCCGTAGCAGAATACACCACCAGAATGCTAAACATAGATAGCAAAATCACGATGGCCCAAATGATTGGATCACCCTTGAAATGCTCATCTATCCATGCTTTTAGCTGATTCATGCGCTTTGTTTTTGAAGTAATGCGTTCACCGATGCTTTAAATTGATCTCCTCGATCTTCGTAATTCTTAAATAAGTCAAAGCTTGCACA
>CANHCD010000047.1 GCA_947458795.1 Cyclobacteriaceae bacterium
CCTTCCACCGGCATAGACCATGGCTTGACGATTGATCGAAAGGTGTTTCCCATCCGATCCAATCTTGCTGTAAATAGGGGATATATTCCTGGTACGCTAGATTCTGCCGGACGTCTTTTTGAATTTAGTTCAGCCTGTGCGCCGACAGTCTATCGCAGTCAACTTTTCCCCAAGGAATATCATGGGAATATTTTCGTGCTAGAAAATGCCGGAAATCTTGTCAAGCGGAATGTGGTGACCGAAAAAGGAGTTTTTCTTGAAGCGCATGACCCTAATCCAGGTACTGAATTTTTTGCTTCCACAGATGAGCGATTCCGTCCAGTGTATGCCACGGTTGGGCCAGATGGAGGATTTTACCTTGCCGATATGTATCAAGGGATTGTCCAACATGGCTCTTACATGACTCCTTATTTGAAAGAACAAACGCTTAAGCGAGGGTTAGATTCGCCGGGTCATATGGGGCGAATTTGGAGGGTAGTCCCTAAAGGCTTTGATCCCAAAAAGTCTCCAAAGCTTTCGCAAGCAAGCATACAGGACTTGGTCCAATATCTTTCCCATCAAGATGGCTGGTTTCGGGATATGGCACAGCGACTTTTAGTAGAAAAAAATGATCCGAAATCTGTGGGGCCATTAGAAGATCTGGTAAAAAATGGAAAATCTGAGTTAGGGCGATTCCATGCTCTTTGGACCTTGGAAGGAATGGGGAAAGTCAATGCTCCTCTTTTGCTCGAAGTATTGAAAAACGGGACTGACCTGCTCAAAACCACAGTACTCCGACAATTAGAAATTTCGGCTGTAAACGATCCCAGAATTTTGCACCAATTAGAAGCTATTGCAATAGATCTGGCTACCAAGGCTTCAGACAAAGTCGCTCTTCAATTGGCATTGAGTTCGGAGATTTTTTCACCCGAAGTCAAGATTGATTTTTTAAGCCAAATCATCAACGACTATGGTCATCTAGCGTTGATAAGAGATGCAGCTATGAGTAGTTTGGAGGGTCAGGAGTATCAATTTTTACAAAAAATAGTTGCGAATAAAACCTGGACAACGACCAGTCCTGATCGGGAAGTTTTCCTAGAAATGCTTACTTCAGCCATTATTAATAACAGGGAGCCGGCTGAGATTACGGGACTATTGGCTATTTCGGATTCAAAGGAAATGGGCTGGAAGGAAGCTGTTATCCTTTCAGGTATGGCTATTCAGGCAGGAGACCTTGATCAACCCGGTTTGGTAGCATTACAACGCGAACCTTCTATTTTTAAACGGACTGATTTACCCATAAATCAAAATAGAAAGGCGATGCTGAAGCGGCTTTTTTCCTGGCCTGGCTATCAGCCTTCCGCGAAATTAATTTCCACCGGGAATTTGGATGAAAAAGCGATGAAGCAATTTGCCGACGGCCGCCAGAAGTATTTGGTCTCTTGTGCAGGTTGTCATGGGAATAATGGAAAAGGTGCAGCTCGAATGGGTCCGCCGTTGGCAGGTTCTGAATGGGTGGTTGGAGATGAAGTCCGCCTTTCGCTGATTCTGTTGCATGGTTTGGAAGGCCCAATTGAAGTGAACGGAAAAAAATATGATGCCCCGGAGATTTTGCCGGTAATGCCTTCCCATTCGACGATGGATGATGCAGTGATTGCCTCTATTCTTACCTACATTCGAAACGAATGGGGCAATGAAGCACCACCTGTCACCGGTAGGACAGTAGGTTCCACCCGTCACTTAAATCAGGGCCGGGTATATCCTTGGTCTGCTGCCGAACTCAAAAAGCATATGGAAAGACTTGTATCCAATTCCAAACCCTAACCCAAAATGTACCAGCCAATGGAGTCCAATGTTAGCACTACAGAATTTTCCTCTGGTAGGAGGGAGTTTTTGATAAAATCAGGACTTGTGACTGCTGCCCTGGGTTTTCCTTTTTCGGTTTTGCCGCAAAGTTTAAAAGGTGTACCGATGGGAGTAGTTGTCCATTCCTATGGGAATCGCTACGGTTCCAAGGTGGAAAGCACCAAGTATCCTGGATTCCAAAATGCAGTAGATTTCATGAAGCATTGTCATTCCATTGGTGCGGGAGGAATTCAAACCTTAGTAAGTGGATGGGCGGATGACTTCGTTAGAAAAGTTCGGGACGAGCGAGAGAATCTAGGAATGTACTTGGAGGGAAGCATCGGTCTTCCAAAAAATGAAGGCGATATTTCAAGATTTGAGACAGAGGTACTTTCGGCCAAAGAAGCCGGGGCAAATATATTGAGGACGGTGTGTCTAAGTGGTAGACGCTATGAAAATTTTAATTCGGAAAAGGAGTGGAATGAATTCAAAATAAATGCAACTAAGTCACTTCAGCTTGCAGAACCTACGGTTCGAAAACACCAAATGAAGCTGGCTGTAGAGAATCATAAGGATTGGAAGGCTACTGAACTTGCTCAACTCATTCAAAGCCTTGACAGCGAATGGGTGGGAGTGACTTTGGACTTTGGAAATAATGTCTCGCTGCTCGAGGAACCGATGGAAGTGATCCGGACTTTGGCTCCTTTTGCATTTTCCACCCATGTGAAAGATATGGGGGTAAAGGCATATTCGGATGGATTTCTGCTATCAGAGGTGCCACTAGGGTCAGGAATTGTAGATTTAAAAGAAGCAGTGACCTTGTGCCAAAAATATAATCCTGCGGTGACCTTCAGCTTGGAAATGATTACTCGAGATCCTTTGCAAATCCCCTGTTTAGAAGAACGGTACTGGACAACTTTTGAGAATCCATCCGCCCAAGATCTGGCAAAAATCCTGAGGTTGGTCCGTGACAAACCTTATCCTGATTCTCTTCCTGAGGTAAAAAACCTGAGCACGGAAGACAAACTCGCTTTCGAAGAGGAGAATGTGCTGAAGTGTCTTGCTTATTCTAAATCTCAACTTCTGTAAAAATTCATTTTGAGTGGTGAGTAGTAACCATGGACTTTATGAACTACTTGCAATTACACTTCATCCTAGTCACAAATTCAAAAGAACAAAACCATGCACCAATTCGACCTATCCCAACTCCCTGGAATCACTCTTTTTTCACTCAAAGGTAAATCTGCTATTATCACAGGGGGTACCAAAGGCCTTGGATTAGCTATGGCAGCTGGACTGGCTTCAGCTGGTGCCAATGTAATGCTGGTGAGTCGCATGGCTTCCGATGGGGATGCCGCTGCTGCTGAGATTGCTGCTCAGTATGGGGTCAAAGCAATGACTTTCGCTGCAGATGTAGTAAATAAACCCGCCATGGAAGCCATGGCAAAAACAGCTTTTGAGGCTTTTGGATCAATCGACATCCTGATCAATTCAGCGGGGATCAATATCCGGGGAGCAATTGATGAGTTGAGCCATGAAGACTTTACCAAAGTGATGGACGTAAATGTTACCGGAACCTGGTTGGCAAATCGTGCAGTGACGCCCTATATGAAAGAAAAAAACAAAGGGGCAATCATCAATCTTGCGAGCACCTTAGGCTTGGTGGGACTTTCTAATCGAACCCCTTATGCTTCGAGTAAGGGAGCGGTGGTACAGATGACTCGCGCTTTGGCTTTGGAATTGGCACCTTGGAACATTACCGTAAATGCGATTTGTCCGGGGCCATTTTTGACTGAGATGAATATTCCGATTGCGGATACCGAGGAGGGAAAAAAGTTTATAGTCGGTGCCACTGCCTTGGGACGTTGGGCTGAACTGAAAGAAATTCAGGGAGCAGCGATTTTTCTAGCCTCAGATGCTGCTACCTACCTTGTAGGATCAATGCTCACTGTGGATGGGGGATGGACAGCCCGATAAAGTGCGAACTGTGAGGTGAGAAACTTCAATTAACACATGGCATTCAACTTATCATCGGTCATCTTGCATCTGCTGACCACTATCATGCCACCACCAAAGTCAAGACGAAGATTAATAAAATTGCAGTCACTCCAGCGATTAAGGTTCCCAAGCTATGAGACATATTTCCCTGTTTGATGCTCATGCCTGAAAGTTGAGTTACCACCCAGAACCCGCTGTCATTGGCGTGGGAAATGCAGAGTGAGCCTGCCCCAATTGCGAGTGCAGTGAAGACTTTCATTGTTTCAGAATCCAATCCTAACTGTCCCAAAATTGGTGCAATAATTGAAGCCGTGGTGATCATTGCGACAGTCGTCGATCCCTGTGCTGTTTTCAGTGCAAAAGCGATCAAAAAAGGTAGAAATATCCCCCAATTTGCATCACTCATGTTAGAAGTGACTAGGTCGCCCACTCCTGAATTTTGGAGCATTTTTCCAAATACTGAACCTGCTCCAGTGATCAAAATAACTGGGGCAGCAAGTAGAATAGATTCCCCAATCCAACCCGAGGAGGATAGAAGTTTGCGGTCAAACTTTTTTGGTAAAGTGAAAGACAAAATTGCACCAATCAACAAGGAAATGACCGGAGAACCTATGAATTGAATCGCCTTGGTAAACTCGCTTTCTCCAAAAGGCTTGGTAGGATAATTCGCGATAGAGGCCAGAATAATCAGGATCAAAGGAATGATTACAGGAAGCAGCGAATTGAAAAATGTTGGGAGTTCTTTCTTATCTAATTTTTTTTCATCCGCGATTAGTTGTGGTTCAAGCGGAATCTTGACCACAAACTTATTGACAAAGAAATAAAGTGGGATAAGTGTGATCAGTGAAACAACCATTCCCCAAATTATCATTTGACCTAAATCTGCACCTAAAATTGCAGCAGCAGCAATCGGACCGGGAGTAGGAGGTACCAATGCATGACTTGCCATAGCCCCAAGCGAAAGTGCTACAATTGTTGCTGCGTAGGAAATCTTACTTTTTGAAGCCAATGATTTGGCAATTGGGTTCATCATGATGATGGTACTATCTCCAAAAATTGGAACAGATAAAACCCACCCACTTAGCATCAAGGAAAGGTTGACAAATTTCTCTCCAATCCATTTCAGAATCCGGTCTGCAATGACGATCGCACCCCCCGTTTTTTCTAGAAAAGTTCCCATGATTACTCCCAAAAGAATCAAAAGACCCACACTTCCCATCACACCACCAAATCCCTCAGAAATTGATTTGACGATAAGGTCTGTTGGCATTCGCATCATCAGCCCGTAAATAATTGCCCCTACAAAAAGTGCAAGAAATGGATGAATGTCGTATTTGACTATGGCGAGTAGGATCAAGGCCAAAGCAACCAGTATAATCAGAAGTGTAAGCATTTTGGGGTTTTGTTAGGCAGGAAAGAATGGGAAGGAGAACAATTACTGTCCTACACCATCGAAAATAAAATAAATATGCAGAAAACCCAACGATTCCGCACATTTATAGGATAGATGGTTGGATGAGTGGTTGTAATTAGTTGGGTACCCAATACAATCTCAATTCTAAATTTTATTCCTTAGGTAAAAGTCTGACTTTCCATTAATTTAATAGGACAGAACAAATACTTATTGCTAAAAGCATTGTAAATCCCTTTTTAACCAAGCCCAACCGATGCGTTATTCAATCTTGCTTTCATTCTTTTCCCTTTTGGGATTAATGGCTTGTCAGCCAAAGACAAATTCAAAGGTGCAATTTGTGCTTTTACCAAGTCCGACCACTTTCAACATTAGCGGAGAGTCAAAATTGAAAGCGGTAGATTTGGAATCCAGTTTCCAAAGTGCCAAAAATCATTTTACAACAGGTAAACTCCTGTCTGAATTTCAGGATGAGATTTTTACCTTCACTCTCGACTCTGTCCTGCAGCTTCCAGCTGAAGGCTATTCTCTTTCAATTACGGCACAAAAAATAGAAATTAAAGCATCAACAAATGCCGGACTTTGGTACGGACTGATGACTTTGGGTCAGTTGCTCCAAGATGCTAAAGATCAAAATGCTTTCCTTCCCCTATGCAGTATTGATGATGAGCCCGCCCTTGCTTACCGGGCGGTTCATCTGGATGTGAAGCACCATTTGGAGAAAAAAGAATACTACTTGGAACTAATGGATCGCTTTGCTGCACAAAAGATCAATGCGGTGATTGTTGAAATAGAAGACAAACTGAAATATAAACTTCAGCCTAAAGTCGGGGCATCGGATGCTTTTTCAATTGAAGACTGGAAAGCAATCAGTGACTATGCTATGCAGCGAAATATCCGGATTAGTCCATTGGTTCAGGGCTTGGGGCATGCTTCATTTATCCTGAAGCACAAGGAGTATGAGCCTTTGCGTGATGATCCGAAAAGCGATTGGGCTTTTAATCCACTGAATGAGGAAACCTATAAAGTTCAGTTTGACCTCTATGAAGATGCACTGCGGGCATTTCCTCATGCCAATTACCTCCATGTGGGAGGTGATGAAGTACATACCACAGGAAGAAACAGCGGAAAATCCCCTTTAGAACTTCAGTTGATCTGGTTGAATCGAGTAAGCGAATATGCTTCGCAAAAGGGTCTGACTCCAATCTTTTGGGATGATATGCCTTTGCAAAATGCTGGCGTCTACAAGTCCATTTATGATGGTAAACTGACGACTGTGCAAGTCGATAGCATCTGGGCTGTCAATGAGCCTAACTTGAATAAATACATTGATATGTTTCCCAAAAACTGTGTGTACATGCGCTGGAACTATGACATGCCGGAATCTCCGGGAAATATCAGGGCGATGAAATGGTTTTCGGATAATGGCTTTAATGTCATGGGTGCTACCGCAGGACAAACGCGCTGGAACCTCATGCCGCTAGACCAAAGCAATACCAAAAATATTCGGGACTTTGCCTTGATTTCCATTCGAAATAAGGCTAATGGCTTGCTGCTGACACTTTGGGATGATGATTCTCCGCATTTTGAGTTGTACCAGAGAGGGATATCCATTTTTGCTGAATATACTTGGGCAGGGGAAAGAAGATCAAGCGATGAACTGCACCAGGCTTATCGTCAACGGGCTTTTGGACCAGCTTTGGCCTCGGCAGAACATGAGTTTATCAATGCCTTGGAAGGTCCTGTGGCCGATTGGAAAAATATGCTGTTGGATAACCGAACAGACCGAAATAGTTTGCGGAAACTAGATGACCCCATCAATCAAGCAGTAATTCCTTTTCCCAATTTGGATTCTGCGGGGGCATGGACTAAAAAATACCAAGATAAAATTACCAAAGCTGAGGCAAGCAGGCTTCAAGTCGATGAAGTGTTAAAGCAAATCCAATTCGCGAAAAAATCCGCTCTCCGAAATACACATCAACTTGAAGTGTATGAGCAGGTGGCCCAGGTGGCTCAATTTTCAAATAGGGCGATTTTGGCACTCGCTGAATATGACGAGCCAAGCGGAGAGAAAAGAGCACAGGCTCAAGCCAAACTCGCGGCAATGGAGCAGGAGTGGGCTTCTATTCAATCTAAAGTGGAGGAAGTTTATGGCAAAACCCGACAGATCAATAAACCCGCCGACTACATTTTGGATCAGGACCACCATAGACACTTAGCCAATCAAGCCCTGAAGTTTTCAAATTGGCAGTTTTATGTGGAGGGATTGTTTTTGGAGAAAGTAAAAAAAGAGCAGAAGTAATGCGCATCATTCAATTATCTCTTCTGAATTCACAATTTTGCAATTGCAGTTAGAAAGTGCTAGATCTGGTTTTTGAGTATCAAAAAGGGTTCTAACTATTCCCTTCTGAATCGGGATAGATATAAAAAGTGCTACCTATCGTAGACTCAAAAAACGCCTCATTTTTGTCTAAATGATGAAAAAAAAGGCGGCCTTGGCTCCCTTTTTAAGTTTAGATTTTTCAAATTAGAACACTCAGGAAAAAAGAATCAGAAGAATAATCAGCAGGCAACAGCCGCCACTAAATCCATAGCCCCTGATTAAGAGTGTCCTAAGTTGAGGGCTTCCCAAGTAGCAACCCAAACCCAGCTTTACAAGAGTGTTGGATAAGCAGGCAATAAGGATAGCGACTTCCGCAAGGGGAAGGGAAATGGAGATCCCCGTAAGTTTGGCGATGGAAATACTCACCGCATCGATGTCCGAAATTCCCGCTAGGGCACTGGATAAAAGGGTTCCTTTATCCCCAAAATAATCATTTGCATAGCTTACTGCGAATAGAATAAGCACGTAGATGCCCCCAAAAACTAAGGCACTAATCAAATCAAGTGGTTTGGATAGGGTTGTAGTATCGGTAGGGGTAGTGGCCAATTTTTTTTCCTTCAAGTGGGTGTAGAAAGTGACACCTAAGGCAGTTAGAAGAAGTAGGAAAAGGTACACCGCTAGTGAGCGGAATAGTGGGGCATGGAAGAGGGCAGTCCACACGCCAACTCGGATAAACAAGATGGAAGAGGCTCCCAAAATTGCAGTTGCACAAGAAGCAGATAAGGATGGATCCGCCTTACTTTTTTTTGCATATACCCAAGTGATCGAGGTACTAGACACCAATCCTCCCAAGAGTCCTCCCAAAAGGATTCCACGATGATTGCCTAGCGTTTTGATCAAGATATAACCCGAAAACCCCAATGCTGAAGTCAACAATACTACCCAACCGATCTCTCTGGGGTTAAGGACTTCGTAGGGTCCATAATTTTTATCTGGGAGAAAGGGAAAAATAAGCAGGGCTAAGACCACAAAGCGAATGAAGGCATAGAGCTCTTCGGCGGTGATTTTCCCTACAAAGGTTTTGATTTTAAATTTGGAGGAGAGCAAGACGGTCACGATCACAGTGAGCATCAGGCTAAATGAAATCAAGCCATAAGCCGCCATGCTGCCAAGTACAAAGGTGAGAAGTGCAGTGACTTCTGTAGTCAAGCCTCGGTCGCCTTTCAAGGCAGTTTGCCAATAAGCCACGGCAGTGAGGATCACCATTCCTAAAAATAGGGCGATGTAGATCCAAGGAGAGAAAAGAAAATAGAACAGTACGGATACACAACCTAGTAAGGAATAAAAAGTAAAGGTGCGAATGCCAAAATATCCATCGGTATGCTCCTTCATGGCACTGTATTGCCTTTCTAGACCGATCACAATTCCAATACCTATGCTTACGAGTAGCCGCACAAAAAACTCCCAAGAACTCAGGGTAAATTGTTCAGTATCAATAAGTAGCTGGTCCATAAAAAAGTCTAAGTGTAGGTGATTGGATGACTTCTTCATCCATGCTACCCACGTTTTATTTCTTAATCCTATCCACTAGGAAAGAATACCTTCTTTCCTAGTGGATAGGATTTTAACCCAATTTCTCCTTGAAGAAAGAAATGGTTTTTTCCCAAGCTGCCTTAGCCGCGGGCTCGTCGTAGCGTGGGGTGCTGTAGTTGTGGAACCCGTGATTGACACCCGGATAGTTGATCATTTCAAACTCTTTTCCATTGGCTTTGAGCGCAGCTTCGTAGGCAGGCCAACCCGCATTGACGCGCTCGTCAAGTGCAGCATAGATCACCAGGAGAGGAGCTTTGATTTGAGGCACTTCGCTGACTTCGGGTTGTCCACCGTAATAAGGAACGGCTGCTTTCAGATCTGGGATGCGGACGGCCATCATGTTGGAGATCCATCCGCCAAAGCAAAAGCCAACCACGCCAACTTTTCCATTGCAGTCGGGATGGGTTTTTAGGAATTCATAGGCTGCGATAAAGTCTTCCAGCATTTCTTCGCGGGTACGCTTGGCCTGCATGGCACGGCCCTCGTCGTCATTGCCCGGATAGCCACCGAGTGGAGTCAAGGCATCCGGGGCAAGGGAAATAAACCCATCCACAGCGCACTTTCTTCCCACATCTTCGATGTAGGGGTTGAGGCCGCGGTTTTCATGAACTACGATGATTCCTGGAAACTTGCCTTTACCGGTAGGTTTGGACAAGAGTGCTTTGATTTGTCCTCCACCTTTGGGGGAGTTGTACATTAGGTAGTCTGAACTCTGCAGTCGCTCGTCGTCTAGTGCAACAGTTCTACCACTAGTGTAGTCTGGCATCATGCTGCCTAGTAGGGCAGCAACAGTAATGCCTCCTACCGCATAGACGGAAAGCTTTTCGATGAAAGTTCTGCGATCCAACTTGTTGTGGCAGTAGTAGTCGTAAAGGTCAAAGGCCTCCTGTGGGATATCGGCTTTATTGAGTTTTTCCATGGTCTGTTTGAATTGTAGGATAAGATAAGGAAAAAATGGTCAAGAAAAATAAGAGTTATTTTAAGAAGTTGAGCGAGAGATTAATTGGTTTCTGATGGGGGCGGGCTTATGCTTTGGTGGTCATAGCTCAGTACTTCCGTCAGTTTCCAGCTTTCCTTATCCAGGATCCAGAGGTGTGTAAACCTTGCGGTGCTGGTCCAATAGTCTTTCTTATCTTTTTCTCGGATGTAAAAATGGTGGATGCCAGTTTGAATGGCTCCGTAGAGTTTACCATCCGAATACAGTGGAAAAACGTCCAAGCTTTCTGCGTCGACTTTCCGGATGGGTTTTTTGTCACCCGGGCCACAGATATTGTTTGCGGTATTTTCCAGGAATTTAGTTTTGTCCTGGAATCCGCCTTGGTCATGGTAAAAACGTAAGTCATCCGCCACTTGATTTTTCAAGTAGTCCAGGTCGCATCGGTTAAAGCCCCGTTCAAAGAAAACACTGTCTTTGGCCTTTAAGTCTTGGAACAGGGAACTGTTCTCCTGCACTTGGGCCTTGGCCAAGTGGACGAAGGAGAAGAAGCAAAGTAGGAGGAGCGTTTTCATTTTTTTAGGTAAATGAATGTAATTGATATCCTTTATTGAAGGACAAGGGGTATTTATTTGTTGGCAAGGAACGGTTTAATCACTACGGAAGTTTGACAAACCGATCGTCTAGCTTTACGCTGAAATTAATTTCAGCCTTTAGTGCAGTAAAAATTTTCAAGAGGGTGTCTACCGTAGCACTGTTGGCGCTACTTTCAAGCTTGGAGATTTGGGCTTTTTGTACGCCTACCAACTGGCCAAGCTCCTCCTGGGTCAGCTTCCGCTCTTGCCGA
>CANHCD010000048.1 GCA_947458795.1 Cyclobacteriaceae bacterium
CCCTCGCTTGATTAAGGGCAGCTCCTACCCCAGCACCTGAAGCTCTGGCCGAGTTAAATGCATTCGCGTAATCGGCATACCATACCGCATCTGACTTAAAGCTTCGATCCATGTTCTCCGCCATCGAACGTAGGTTATAGGAGTTGCCCGTATCCTCTGAATTTGTGTACACTTTAAAGGAAAAAGCAGGAGATTGATACTGCACCGCATGCTGTTGAAGCAAATAATCCTGAAGCCTAAATCGATTGGCTCGCTGGTATACATTATCCAATAAGGCCATGCGGTAGGTATAGGTAAGCATTGAATTTGGGGAGGGTCGGTAGGCAAGTCCAAAATCGCCTTTGAAGTTTTTGATCGAATAATCGACTACCTCACTTTCCAAATACCCAGTCCTAGAGACCACATAGGATTGCCCTTGTAGCGTTAGGGTCCTCCGGTTGGAGGATTCATCCCCATAGCGATTTACCAAGTCACTCCCGGGGTTATTTGCCCCCAATATGTTGGTACTGCTATTTGCCAAAGGATTCAAGTCCGTCAGATTATTCGCCCCCCAATCCTCCCCTTGAACGAAGGATGCGTTTATTTTAAAGGCCCATTTGGAAGAAAGTTGCTGCGCATACCGCAGGGCAGATTCGGAATACAAGTGGGTAGTAAACCCCACTTTTTGCTGAAATGAAAACCCCAAAGAATCAAAGGCTGATTTGGTCATCAAGTTTACCAGTCCATTCACCGTATTCATACCATACAAGTTGGAAGCTATCCCTGTGACGATTTCCACTTGGGCTATATCCAAATCGCTTGGGCCTAGCGCATTGCCGATGGCTGCTCCGATATGAGGAGATTGCATATCGACTCCATCGACCAATTGGGAGAACCGCACGTTGGTGGTATTTGCAAAGCCCCGAGCGTTGATTACCTTAAATCCGAGGCTTGGAGTAATCAGTTGAATCCCTTGCACATTCTCTAGTGCATCAAAAAATGAGACCTGGGCAGAATTTTGAAAAAACGGTTTGCCCAGCTTGATTATACTTACAGGTGAATAAAGAACTTGCTCGCCAATCCGCGAAGAACTAATCACGACTTCTTGCAGGTACTTGCTCGTCGTGTCTTGCTGAGCGGCTAGCGAAAAATGAATGAAGCATAGCAGAAAAAGTAAGGCGGATCGCATGATTTTGTTAGGTATACGAATATACAGCGAGTGGATTATATGCCAAAAAAAAATGGGGCAATTGCTCCTCTAAAATTGGGTTGAAGTTCAATTATAAACCCTGAAAGGCCTTCCTTAATTCTACTTCTGCTGTAGTTACGACAGTTTTCCCACCTTTAGCTCCACCCGAATGTGCTAGGAAAGAAAAATTAGACGGTATTCCAAATAGAAATAAAAGGATCATCCTTCAGGAAAATTGCAAGAAGTGCGTAAGTTGAACCAATAATATACCAACAAAGTAACATGAACAGAGTACAAGTAATTTTAACACTCGATATGGAAAACCTTCCGGGTAATTTTCCTGAATTATTGGCCCAAGAGCAAGAAGTAGTTGCTGTTTGGAAGTCGCAAGGATTTCTAGAGCATTTATTCTTAAGGCAAGCAAAAAATGGCGCAGTCTTAATTTTTAAAGATATGGAAGAGGCGCAAGTTAGAGTCTTGATGGAAACACTGCCATTTTATAAAATCAAAAAGAGTGTTGACTACTTCAACCTGATCCAACAGTTTTAACTTTTATGCACTCTCTTTTCCTCCAGGTATGCCCTTCCTATGCATTGATGAAGTATATTTTTAGCCCAAAATTAAAGGGTCAAAAAAAAAGGAAACATGACACCATTTTTTCGACTTGGTTGCGTGCTCTCTTGGATCAGTAAGATGAATGATAGTACCCGTTTTCCCGATCGTTAATTTAATCTTTCCAACATTCCAGCGTTCTTTAAGAATAGCAACCATTGTTGCCAAATCTTATTGTTCACACTGGTTAGTTTCTGGATTTCTTTTTGATAGGCTATTTCTTCCAAGTTTACGTTTTCATAGGACTCTTGACCCGCCTGCAAACGCTCGTTATAAAGCTGTACATTTTCTTTTAATAACTCGATATTCAAGGAATATGATTTTGCTTCTTCCTTCAAGGTTGCAATTTCTTGTAATGCTGATTGTTTATTTTTTTCAGCGTCTTTCAATTCTTCCTCTTTTTGAAAATTTAAGGAGTTAAGTTGACTTTGAAACTGAGTTTGTTTAATCGTTCTATTTTCACCAATTGTAATAGGTAATCGTAAGGAAAGCCCCAAAAAGGAGTTGCCAAACCAAGTATTGGATTGCGTAGGTTTTAATTCATTTGACAATTGGTCTGCTCCCAAATACCCATTAAAATTCAGTTTTGGTAAATATTTTACTTTTTCTCCTTTGATCTGCTGTTGCGCTAAACTAATTCTACTATCTAATTCGCTAATTTTTGATAGGGTTTTTGCTTCATTGGATTGAGCGAGGGCACTTAAATTCTCTTCCGTAAACGTATGATCAACATCTACCACATCAATTGTTTCGGGTTCTAAATTGGTGAGAAAGCCTAAGTAGATTTTTTCTACAATCAAATCTGAGATCAATTCTTTATAGACAAAAACGGAGTTGTTGTGATTGATTTTAGCCTTATTTAAATCCATTTTTAAACTAGTGCCATCAGCGAATTTATCTTGAACAATTTTTAAAGTACTGCTTGTTCGAACTGTGTCTAACTTTAAAATTTCTTCTTGTTGCTGCTTGGTTAAAATGCTTACAAATGTTTTCGCTACCTCAAACATCAATTCCTCATTCGCTGTAGCAACTTGGTCTTTTTTAATACGGTACTGCAATTTAGACTCCCGTATTTTACTTTGAATGGTGGCATCAAAAACAGGTTGCATTACTTGCAAACTAGCAACTTGATTGAATTTGGTTCCAAACTTTATAGCCCGAGTTTGATCTGTAGGAATCAGCGAAAATTGACCCACTGGAACGATGTTCGATCGAATAATGGTGTTGTACAAGTAGTCGTAGGCAAGCGCTATCTGCGGTAAGTTCTTAGCCCGTATCTGATTAACATTCAGGCTATCAATCATTGCCTCTGCATTCAAGGCCAAAATGTTTGCTTTATTCGCTAATGCTAAGTTTATGCATTCTTTTAAACCAATTGATCTTGTTTGCGCGGTTGCCTTGGTGATGAATAGAACAGCAATTGCGACCAATAGAATGTATTTATATTTCATTTTAATTTAATTTTTGAATTTATCCTCTAAAAACTGAAGCAGGTTCTACTCCTTTTATTCTACGCAAAGCAAATGTTGCTGCAATAACAGAGATGGTTACAATAACCACAAAAATTCCAATCAGCACGTCTAGTCTGTAATTAACTAAAAGCCCCGTTCCAGCAACCCCCGCTTTAAATCCTTGCAGTAACACAAAAGCTAAAATGTAGCCGATAACAGCAAAAAGCACTGCCTGAATCAGTATCAATTTCCGGATGTAATTATTGCTGGCCCCAATAGCCTTTAGTGTTCCATAATCTTTTATCCGATCCAAAGCACTGCTGTACATCGTTAACCCAATGATGAAAAACCCTGCAATCAAGGCAAAAATAATTAGCGTACCTGTACTCGATGCGATTCCAGTGGTACCAATCACTGTGGAAATGGTACTGCTGCGCAAATCTTCTGTTTTGTATGCTTTTACGCCATAAACAGTAGCATTGATCCTATTCACCACCTCGTCAATGTCAGCACCCTCATTTACATTTACCAAAATCGCATTTAAATCGTTAGCAGATAAATTAGAATAATACCTGGCACGTTCTATAGTCGTATACATAAACCCGAAGCCAAAGCCTCGAACGCCCTTCGTTTGTACAGCTACAATTGCTTTTTTGCCATTGATTTCCATCTGTGTGCCAACTTCAATGGGCACTTCAAATACTTTTTCATCAAAAAAGTCAGCACAAATGGCACCATCCATTTGTAGATTTTCAATTTTCCCACTGATAATTTTATCACTCGGCGGACCACCATTAAAATGGGGTGATTCTATGCCAATTAAGGTGATAGAAGATGTTCTTCCTTTATCCACAGTAGCACTTGCAACAGAAACTACTAGCGGAAAAGCTTCTTTCACGCCGCTTATGCTTCTTACTTCTCGAAGTTTTTTAATGTCAATTACTGCGAGTTGATTGACATCTCTGGTTCGACTATCGGCAACCCAAATTTGTGCTTTTGCATTGTCAATTGGAGCGGCCATCAAGCCCATTAAATAATCCAGGATACCAAGTTGCTGGCCAATCAAAAAGGTACTGATTAAAATACCAGAAGTTACCCCAATACTCTTGGCTTTATCGTACTTGATGAATCGCAATGCTGTTTTAAAAATTGACATTTAGCGATTATTTAATGCTTATTTTTACTTCCACCTTGGCATTAAAAAGTAGTCCTTGCGGATTTTCAAGCATTACTTTGACTACACGAACTCTTCGGTCTTCCGCTTCACCTGATTGTTCGCTAAACATGGATTTCTTCCTTAAATACTCTGATAAAAAGTATATTTTTCCTTTTGCAACGACATCTGCAGCCCCCAAATAATTAACCTCAACGGTTTGACCAATCTTTACTTTGAAAGCTAAAGATTCATCTATTTCACATTCTACAATGGTGTTTCCACTAGGGGCAATCTGGGCAATGGTTTGTTGACTTGCAATTCCTTCTCCAGGCCGAATTTTCCATTCCAATACTTTCCCGTCACTTGGTGCAATAATTTTGGTTTTATCCAATTTCGCCTCATACAAACTAGTATTTGAATTACTTGAAGAAAGTCGTGCCTGAGCAATCGCTAGTTGCGATTTTAACCGAGTGATATTGGCTTGCAACGATTTAAAATCGGTTTCAGCATTTTCTAAGTTCTGCTTTGTTTCTGCCCCTTTATCGTACAGCGACTTGAGTCTATTGTATAAATTTTGCGCATTTAAAAACTTCGCTTCATATTCCGCTAGCGTTGCTTGAGCAACTTTTACCTCTTGGTTTTGAATGTTGCTTCTAAAAATGGCTTCTTCCACTTCATTTGCTTCAACATCATTGGATAAGACTGCCAACACTTCTCCTTTTTGAAACGTTTCATTTTCTTGTTTGAAAATGGTTTGTAAAACGCCACTAGATTGTGCCGCAACTTGAATAATTTGTTGTTCTGGAATTATTTTTCCTATTCCAACAAGTACATCAGATACGGGTGTAACGACAACTTTTTCAGTCGCATTTTCTTCTTTTTGGCTGCAATTCGTAGCTATAAAAGCAATGAATAGGATATAAAGTATATTTTTTGACATGGTATAGTTGGTATTAATGTGCGTATTCTGATTTTGGTTCTTCGGTTAAGACGTTCCCATTGTCTACATAAACAATTCGGTCGGCATAGGGTCGCAATCGCATGTCGTGGGTCACAATCACCACACATTTATCGGCAGATACCAACGATTTTAATTCCCCCATCACGATAGCTACACTGGATGGATCGAGCGCTGCAGTGGGCTCATCACATAAAATCAAGGAGGGATTGGATACTAAAGCTCTAGCAATGGCCACGCGTTGTTGTTGTCCGCCGGAAAGTGCTCGAGGTAAATTTTTCATTCGATCTTCCATAGTCACTTTCTTCAGTGCTTGGATGGCCTTTTCTTTGGCTTCCTTGGCTGGAACATTCATCAGCTCCAAGGGAAGCATGACGTTTTGCAAAGCGTTTAATGGGGCAATCAAGTTGTATCCTTGAAAAACGAACCCGATATTTTCTAGTCGGATTTTACCCAACTGTGATTCAGGCAAACTACTCACTTCAGTACCATTGATGTAAACTTCTCCAGCGGTTGGATAGGTAACACAGCCTAAAATAGACAATAAGGTGGTTTTTCCTGAACCAGATGGACCAATTATAAGTACCAATTCTCCCGCGTAAAAGCTTACGGATGAAGGGTTTAAAGCCGAAATTGTCGTATCACCAGTTTTGTAAACCTTGCTCACGTTACTGACTTTTGCAATTTCTTTCATAGGATGGTAAACATTGCTTTTAGCTCATTTATCAGGTAACTAATGTTGTTCAAATGCTAAATTCCATTAGTTTTTTAACCCTGCTTCTAGTTGAAAATTACTCCAAACGTTGTTGGAAGAAATCAAAACCTTGATTCCATAAAAAGGATTTATGAAATAAACCTGAAACGCTTCGTATTGTTTCTACCCGTTTCCTCAAGAGAAGTAAAAAAAATGGGTTGATATTTAGGTAACTGTTTAAAAATAGAGAGTTGAATTAATGATCGTAACTAATTACCCTTGAGATTTTCCAGTTGCCGTTATCATTTTTCCAAATCATCAAGAATTTGAAAGTGCCTATTTCGAGTTTTCCATTTTCAATATGCCTGAATTGGTGGCTCCCAACCTCTATAGCACCATATCCCTCAATTGGGTGAACTTCCAAGCTTTCTTTGATCAGGTTTCTTTTGAGATCATAATCTCTGTGGAAAATAGACTCAAAATTTATAAATACCTGCTCAAAATCAATAAGACCGCCATTGTCTTGGTACCATTCAAGGTCTTTGGTGAAAAACGTCTTCATCAGCTCTAGGTCTTTTGCGTTATAGGCAGCAAATAAGGAGCTATCCAAGTTGGCCACTTTCGTGAAAAGTTCTTTTTGGGTGACAGCTGCCTTTTTTTCAGTTTGGATTTGTGCTACCGCAGCTGAGCTCATAAAACTACTCAACAGCAGAATGATTAGGTTTCTCATAGCCAAATATACAAAGATGCAAAACCCAAACTCACTGATATTCAACAAAAAAGCTATTGATCAACTCTATTGATCAATGAATCAGGATAATAACGATTGGTCAATGCGACCATCTCATCTCCCTTCATAAACATCTCGATACCGATTTCGTCAGTATGCTTCAAGCCACAGGCTCCTAGCAACTCAAGCACTGCGATAATGGTATTGTGATGAAAACGGTAAACGCGCTCAGATTTGTCAGTCACCACTAGTCCTTTGACCAGCATCTTATCTTGAGTAGCCACACCCGTAGGGCAATCATTACTATTGCATTTCAGGGCTTGAATACATCCCAAACTGAACATAAAGGCCCTAGCAGAATTACAAATATCCGCACCTAGTGCCTTCATCCTTAGAATCGAAAATGCGGTCAGCACTTTGCCGCTCGCAATCACTTTAATTTCCTCCCTCAGCCCAAATTTTTTCAGCGTGCTTTGTACAAAAATCAAGGCTGGCTCAAGGGGAACCCCAACAGAATCAGCAAACTCCAATGGAGCTGCACCCGTACCTCCTTCTGCCCCATCCACGGTAATAAAATCTGGCCAGATCCCTTCCTTTTTCATCACCTGACATAATTCAATAAACTCCTCTGTTCGGCCGATACACAACTTGAAACCTATCGGCTTGCCTCCACAAAGTGTTCTTAATTCTTGAATAAAATGAATCAAGCCCAAAGCGTCGTTAAATTTACTGTGACCAGGAGGTGAAAGGACGGTCTTATGTGGCAGAATACCACGCATTCGCGCTATTTCTTCGGTGTTCTTGATCGCAGGCAATACCCCTCCATGGCCCGGCTTTGCACCTTGAGACAATTTGATCTCAATCATTTTGACGGATGGATTTGCCGCCTTTTCTTTGAATTTTTCGCCATCAAAATGGCCGTCCAAGGTCCTGCATCCAAAATAGCCCGTTCCAATTTGCCAAACCAGATCACCTCCAGCTTCTAAGTGATAATCGGATAGTCCACCCTCTCCAGTATTGTGATAAAAATCCCCTTTTTTCGCTCCTCGATTAAGGGCCAAAATGGCATTTTTACTTAAAGAGCCGAAACTCATCGCCGAGATATTTAATACCGAAGCGCTGTAGGGATGCTTACAAAATCTACTTCCTATCACCACCCTAGGGAATTCTTCAACTGGCTCTTTGGCATAAATAGAGTGCCGAAGCCCTTCATAACCCTCACTATGCAGATCCAACTGTGTCCCAAAGGGATAGCTGTCATTAACCCCTTTGGCCCGTCGATACACAAGTGCCCTATGATTACGACTGAACGGTTTTCCATCCGTGGTTCGCTCAATAAAATACTGCTGAATTTCAGGGGCTATGGTCTCAAACAAATACCTGAAATAACCTAGCAAAGGAAAATTTCGAAGTATGGCATGGCTTTTTTGAAACCTATTTAAAAAACCAAGTACAATAAGCGGCCCGAAAAAAATAAAGGCCCAAAGAAATGCTTGTGAATAAAAACTCAGTAGCAAAATACATACTATCGTAATGACGGAGAATTTGTAAAAGAGGTGACGCATAATTTCTAAGGTTTATAATCTCTTGAATATCAAAATCTTTTTTCACATTTCCCTGAAATTAAATCATTTAGGTGATCCGAAATGATGTCATTGGCTCAGCATGCTTGTTCACATTAGCCCTAATCACAAAATAATTAACCACTTTAAATTTTGACCCAATTAGATTACTAAATTTAGTTCAGGGTTAACCGCAATCGAATTAAGTCCTATAAACCAGATCAATACCTTCCTATGAATCACCTCACTCAAAAAACCCGGACACTATTTTTCCTGCTGCTCTGTGTGGCGGTAAGTTTTGCCCAGGAATCTATCGCCCAGATCCCCAAGCAATACCTGGAAATCTCGGTGACTCCAGATAAGCCCGACTGGCGCTATAAGGTCGGAGAAAATGTAGAATTCATTGTTTCTGTGACTCAATCAGGCCGGCCTGTTGCGGTAGAAAATGTTAGGTATTTTGTCAAAGAAGAGAAAATGAACCCAATCAAAGAAGGAGCTCTTCAACTTTCCCAAGGCAAAGCAACGATTTCAAGTGTCACCATGAAAAATCCAGGCTTCTTGCGCTGTGAAGTGTTTGCGACGGTAGATGGAAAAGAATACAGAGGTTTAGGGACGGCAGCCTTTGAACCGGAAAACATCAAACCCACCATCAAAATGCCAGCTGATTTCGACGCGTTCTGGGCCGCAGGGAAAGCTGAATTGGCAAAAATTCCTCTAGATCCAAAAATGATCCACATGCCAGAGAAGAGCACTGAGCTTGTAGATGTCTACCATGTCAATTTTCAAAACATCAAGAATAGTCGAATTTATGGGGTCTTGACCGTCCCAAAAGGAGCAGGAAAATTCCCTGCTATTTTACTGGTTCCCGGAGCGGGAATTCGTCCTTATTCCGGGGATATGGGCAAAGCAGCAAGAGGAGCGATCACCTTGCAAATAGGAATTCATGGAATCCCAATAGACCTGCCTCTTGACGTTTACAACAACCTTTCGGCAGGCGCACTGAATGGATATTTTACCTTCAATATGTCCGATAAAGACCTTTACTATTACAAAAGAGTGTATTTGGGATGTGTGAGAGCAGTTGACTTTCTAGTTTCACTTCCTCAATACGACGGCGAAAACCTTGGGATTCAAGGGGGAAGCCAGGGAGGTGCGCTGTCAATTACTACAGCCGCTTTAGATCCAAGGATCAAATACCTTGCGGCTTTTTATCCGGCCTTGAGTGATATGACAGGCTACCTGTCTGGGAGAGCGGGAGGTTGGCCTCATGTATTCTCAGGCAATAACCTGAACTACTACAACAACCCAAAGGCAATTGAAACTCTTGGTTATTACGATGTAGTCAATTTCGCCCGAATCTTAAAGACACCCGGTTTTTACAGCTGGGGATTCAATGACGATACCTGTCCCCCAACTTCCTACTATTCCGCATTCAATGAAGTGAAGGCGCCCAAAGAAGTTTTTGTTGTCCCAGAAACAGGACATTGGACCTATCCAGAGCAAGGCAAGAAAGCAGATGACTGGTTATTTGGGAAGTTGAAAAAGTAAGTTTGTAGGGGATAAAAACAACCAAATGGGAAGGTTTAAAGAAGCTTTTACTTTACAGCAGGGATAATAAGTGGCAAACCAATAAAAGTAGTTACTTTGTAATAACATTTGACAGGTTATGGAAACATCAATTATAAAAATTGGAAACTCAAAAGGGCTTCGTCTGAGTAAGACCATTTTAGAAAAATACAATATCAAGGACAAGGTGGAAATGATTCTTGAGAAAGGACAAATTGTTCTCAAACCAATCCCAATCCCTCGAGCAGATTGGGAAAAGGAATTTAAAAAAATGAGCGAAAATGGAGATGATACGTTGCTTATTGGTGATGTCTTCGAAGATGAAAACTTAGAGGAATGGACTTAAACCAATACGCAATCGTTCTTGTCAACCTTGACCCTACCATCGGAAGTGAAATAAAAAAGACAAGACCTTGTGTCATCTTTTCACCTAATGAAATGAATAAATACCTGAACACAATAGTCCTTGCTCCTATGACGACGAGCTTAAAAAAATATCCAACAAGGGTTTCAGTTAACCACAATGGGAAAAAAGGTATGATTGCCATTGATCAAATTAGGAAAGTGGACAAAACCCGAATTGTAAGAATATTCGAGAATTTGACTACCTCCGAAATTGAAAAATGTAAAGCAGTTTTAAAGGAAACTTTTGTTGATTAAAATTAGGAAAGGACTGCTATTTTTTTCTCTCGCAAAGCCGAGAAGCCTGTCCACCGCGGCGGAGGAGCGAGTTCTTCTTTTTTCGCGCAAAGGCGCCAAGACGCAAAGAAATTTAAACGCTCTTTGGCTCTTGCCTGCCTGTCGGCAGACCATAGCCGTCAGGCTAAGAGGTAAATTATCTGTTCAAGGGCTAGTTTTCCATTCTTTTTTTCAAGGTAAATTGCTTTTGGAGCGTAATCAATCAGTTTTTTGGTCAGAATCCGAAACTCGTTTAGGCTTCTGACTGCTTTTATGAGGC